>NZ_WXWH01000053.1:0-51830 GCF_009904905.1 Vibrio sp. V30_P3S12P165
GATTATCTTGTCAGCCAGTCTTTCTTCTTACCAAAAAACTCATCCACATATCCGAGCAAATTGGGTAGCCATGTAATGGACTCTAACAAAGCGGAATAAATTGGTGCTTTGAAAACCTGTCGATTTGAAAAATCAGAAGATAAATCAAAATCTTTTATATAGGACTGCACCAGTAAAAAGTAAATAAATATATTAGCTGCACCAATGACTATTGGAATCCAAATACCCATTGCTACCATAAATCCTAATAAAATAATTCCAGATGGAAATATATACTGTGCGGCAGTCAATAAAAACCAAGGAGAGGCACACAAGCCAGCGAGCCAATGTGTATTCCAAGCTTCTGTATAAGCTTCTACTCGTCCCCGAGCCCAACGCCGTCGTTGATTAAACAACCCCTTAGCATCCGTAGGGCACTGCGTTGTAGCTTTTGCCTTAGGTGCATAGCCTGTTCGATAGCCATTTGATATTGCCTTCCAACACCAAGCAATGTCTTCGACTAACCACTTGCTCCACCCACCTAGTTTTTTGACTATTGAAGCTCGGTGGGCCACAAAGGCCCCTGCCAATACTGGCACGCATCCTAATTTGTCTTGTGCGGCTCTGATCGCGCCATAAAAGCTAATATGTTCATAGTGTTGCAATTTACCAATGAAGCTGTCTTTATAATTTTCCGGCGTAATATAGCCACACACGGCGGCATATTTATCATCAGACCAAAGTTTAGTAACCAGTTCATAGATACCATTGGGTTCAATATAGGTATCACTGTCTACAACGACGTACACTTCCCCAGTAGCTATGCCAAGTTCTAGCACGTGATCTAAAGCATATCCTTTCCTACCACCATTAATTTCCCTTTCTACAACCTGGAAATCATGGTTAACCTTGGTATTAGCAATCCATTCCCTAACGTCAGCTATTGCATTATTTGTAGATCCATCATCAATCACAATAACCTGAATTCGACTTGAATAGCTTTGTTCATTTAGCTTGTTCAATGCACAAACTAAGTGCTCTTCATTTTCATTGTAAAACGGCAAAAATACAGAAACGGTCGGATCGTAGTCACTTTTTGACTTAGACTTCTTAAGCTTATAACACCCAAATAGAACTAATGTTGTAATAAATGATAGTAAAGACGTAGTGATTAAAATTACTTCAATGACATCAATCATAACCACCTCACTTATGATAAATAACTATTAATAAACGGACTAACAGATTGATAGTCGTACTTTGTATTTAAATGACCTTGGAGCATGGTAAAGGATGAATATTTGGCATTTCGTAAAGGGAAGCCTATAACCTTAGCATTGAGACCGAGGGCTTTTGCTTCAAAGAGGACATTCTGACGAAAGTCTTCATCATTAAAGCGAGTAATAAACCTTCGCTCTTTGCTTTTAAGGCGCTCTTTTAAAAGACTCGCTTGTTGCAAATTCGATTCTGAATGATCCTCTATTCCTAACTCTACTAACAGGAAACTATTCTCATATTCATCAAGTAATTTCGAAAAGTTAGATGAATACTCTCTTATTTGACTTGGGCTTAAGTCGTCTTCCGAGTAATGGTTAACAGTATCAATGAAGTTAACCAGCCAAGACTCTATGAGTTGATGATCATCCCATACGGCTCCGACACCATTTGCCAATACATAGTTACCGAAATCGGGTACAGCTGTTATTGTGCCAAAATCCAAAAAACGCCCATCAACCGATATGTTTGAGCTCGTTAAGGAGCCATGCGGGATCCCTTTCACTCTTGATGCTGCAATCTGGCAAGCGAGTCGATCGATCACTATATTGAGGGCATCGCCTAGGGAGGCATTTTGTTTTTCACCTAACAACAAATTAGAGAGGTAGGGCGCAGCCTTTCTTACGCGATTGGCATCATTATCACGAAGGTAACGGTAGCTTTCCTCTGGCCAAAAGAAGGTACAACGCTCAAAATGAGCAGGGCGCACAGATATTTCCCTTATTGCTAGGGCACAATGTTTATCAGGAGCGCCATCTAAGTATCCAAACTTATGCTTTACGTTGGTCTTGATTATGGCTAGTGTGCGTATGGCTCCGTAAGGCAGATGCTTGTGGCAGATTTCGCCCCAAATCGCTTCACTGATCGCTTCATCAATAAACAGCTTACCGTGTGAATGACTTTCAGACATATTTGCAGCGACTAACGGGTTACGCCCAATTCCTTTGATTTGAAAATGGCCATTTATTCCACACCTTGCGCTACCACCATTGCATATTTCATGTCGAGACCCGTACTGGTCTGCCATGAACTGTTTTTTGTCATTAGTAATGATTCGTGTTTTATTGGCATATCCCTTTGACACGTAACTAAAATTATCTATCAACTCACATTTAATGGATTCTTCATCAAATTTGATTTCATATTCTTGTATAAGCTCTTTATTGATCCAAACAACCTCAGTGCCTTTTAGCTTGTAGGCATCGAACAAAACAAAGGATTCCTTGGGCAAATAATTATCAACAATAGGAGTATTATCTTTTCCAGCGCACTTATATGTTTGAAGTAATTCAGCATCCATAAACATTCCGTTTATTTGTTTTGATGATATTGCCTTGAGAGTCTCGAATACATATATTAATCTCACGTCTACTTATGTTTGTAGAGAACATGACATGCTTATATAGATCCTTCAACTGACTTGCTCTGTTTTTTTCTACAAACCAATCTACAACAATTAGATTACTTCCCTCATTCCAATTCATTGGCTTAAGTGAGAATCTAGGCTGAGTCATATAATTAGACAGTGTTAAATCATCAACCCAAGCCCATATAACGTATCCTGTGAATCCAACATCGCTAGATAACTTTAAAAATTTATATTGTCTGTGAATTACCGCTGGTTTTATCCAATGGAGGAAAGAAGCTAGATTTAGCTCCCTGCGTTTATCACATTTAGCCATTATCTCTAAAAATTGTCCTAATTCATGGGTCACTTCTACCTTTGATAAAGGACCATAAGGCAGTCCGGTAATTTGACTATTAACTAAAGAAACCGCATTTTTTCGCATTACAACCTACAAGGGCAGTGTTATCTATTACTTCTTCTATTAAAAAATAGAACTAGAATAAACACACCTTCACTAGTGATTTTTTTCGTACCACAATACACAATGACTTATTGATAAACATAACTATTTCACCGGCATACGAGACAAATCAAACACATTACCCTCGGGAACGAATGTCACTCTGCTCACCACCGCTGCAAGTTTGTCGCGGCAAAGCGGTAACTTCAAGTCATAGAGAGATAACGTTATACTCAGTTAACGAGATCCATCAATTCCACTAAGCAAGGATGTCTATTGCTATGAAAGAGAGCCACTTTTTTGCTCACCTCGCACGGATGAAATTAATTCAACGCTGGCCGCTGATGCGTTCTATCTCCAAAGAAAACGTTTCTGAACACAGCCTGCAAGTGGCGTTTGTTGCTCATGCACTGGCGATAATAAAAAACAAGAAGTTTGCCGGGCAGCTCAACCCTGAGCGTATCGCGTTATTGGCCATGTATCACGACAGCAGTGAAGTGTTAACGGGCGATTTGCCAACACCCGTTAAATATTTTAACCCTGATATTGCTAAAGAATATAAAAAAATCGAAGCCGCGGCTGAACAGCGCCTACTAGCCATGTTACCGGAAGAGTTGCAAGATGATTTCAAGCCTTTTCTGCTCACTGAAGCGGCGCATAGTGAAGATGCTGCCATCGTCAAACAAGCCGACAGTTTGTGCGCTTATCTTAAATGTTTAGAAGAACTCAGCGCAGGTAACCATGAATATGCCCTAGCTAAAAAGCGGCTTGATATCACATTGAAAGAGCGGCATACCCCAGAAATGGCTTATTTTTTAGAAACTTTTGCCCCAAGTTTTGAATTAACACTAGACGAAATTAGTTAACACACTGTACGTTTTATAACAATAAGTTTGATCAGGAGTTGGGATGCAAATTGTAATCAATCCGGAATGGCAAGCACGCAATAATGATGAACATAAAATTCGCCGTGATGATCATCGCAGCCCTTTTCAGCGCGACCGGGCGAGAATTCTCCATTCTGCTGCTTTTCGTCGTTTACAGGCAAAAACTCAAGTCCATGGAACCAATTTAAATGATTTTCACCGGACTCGTTTGACCCATTCACTTGAAGCGGCGCAAATTAGTACCGGGATTGTAGCGCAACTAAGACTAAAACAGCCCGAATTTGCGGATTTATTACCCTCAGATAGCTTGATCGATGCGTTATGCCTTGCGCATGATATTGGCCATCCCCCTTATGGGCATGGCGGTGAAGTGGCACTTAATTATATGATGCGTGAACATGGTGGGTTTGAAGGCAATGCCCAGACGTTTCGCATTGTCACAACCTTAGAGCCGTACACTGAACATCATGGAATGAATCTTTCTCGCCGCACCTTACTGGGGTTACTCAAATACCCTGCGCTATTGAGTCAAACGCATGCTGATAAGCGACCCGAATCGGTACCTCATCAACGACAGTTAAAGGCCAAGGAATGGTCGCCCGCTAAAGGTATTTATGATTGTGATAAGGCCTGTCTTGATTGGGTTCTTGCTCCACTCAGTGAGCAAGATAAACAACAATTAAGCCAAATGCGAGCACGTCCAGCGACACCTTATCAGCATAAAAAAACACGCTTCAAATCATTAGATTGTTCCATCATGGAATTGGCCGATGATATCGCCTATGGCGTTCATGATTTAGAAGATGCGATTGTCCTTGGCATGGTCAATCAAACAGAATGGCAACAAGCAGCAGAAGAACAACTACTAAATAGTGGCGATACTTGGTTTGTCGAGCACACCCAAAGCGTAACGAAAATGCTATTTTCTGGCCAGCACCATATTCGTAAAGATGCGATTGGTGGATTGGTCAATGCGTTACTCACCAGTATCAGTATTAAACCCGTTGAAAGCGCTTTTGACAGCGATTTACTCGCGTTTAATGCCTATTTACAACCTAGCATGGCCAATGCGTTGGAAGTCTTAAAATCGTTTGTCAGCCAATATGTGATCCAAGTTCCACAAGTACAACGCTTTGAATATAAAGGACAGCAGCTGATTATGGATCTCTTTGAAGCGCTGGCGGCCGATCCTGAACGCTTGTTACCACAGGCAACTCGAGAAAAATGGCAAAACGCAGAACAACATTCAGGAGGAGGGATGCGGGTGATCTGTGATTATATCGCTGCGATGACCGATGCTTACGCGCAGCGTCTACATCAGCAGCTTTTTTCTACTCACAGCTCTTACTAAAAGTCTCGACACGAGATGTTATCGATAAGCCGTGGTGTCTCAAGCAGTTTTGATTGCTACCGGCTTGATCTGCTGCCGTAATGCTGCTCAAACACCCCTTTGGGCATCTGGTTAATTTGATGATCAATCATGGCTTCAAAGCAAGTCAGTAACGGGGAGAAGTCTTGTTTAGGTTGCCATAGTTGCAGTAAGTGAAATCCCGCTTCTACTGTCGATAACGCATTATCATTCGGCGCTTTACGAATGCGATAGTTACCCTTTAATGTTTCAGGAAGATGCAAACACGGTAAATGATGTAGCTGAGTGTTGATCTGCCACATTTTAAATACCTTTCTCCAAGTGCCATCAAGCAAAATAACTCGAACTTTTTGTTCTATTGAAGGCTCGCTATCCGAAACACAAATTGAATGCTCACAGGGATACAAAACCTGATGAATTACATCCGGCTCGGCCAGCAATGCATTCAATTCAGGGTGATGACGAAAGTCTTCACCGATCCATAAGCGACAATTAGCAAGTGATAAGGTCAAAATACGAGCCGTCCCCATTGGACGATGTTGTTCCGTTGGGTGTTGAAGAATGATAAGCTCCACCGTGGAATCTAGTGGTACAATTCCCGCACAAATACAAGCTTTGCGCGCTTTTCCGCATCGAGAACAATAACGAGACATATTGTGAATCTTTACCTAGTGTTGTGTTTAGTCAGTTTACTGTGCCTCGGCTTACAATTTGAGCCGTTCAGTAGTCTTAGTGCTTGGCACCGAATAGCGATTGAACAAGGGCAATGGTGGCGAATTCTAACAGGCAATTTAACGCATACCAACTTTGTTCATCTCACGATGAATCTAGCAGGACTCTGGGCGATTGCCTTGCTCTTTCGGCCTACCGCAAAATCACTTCTTGTGGCTCTAATTATTTTAAGTGGCTCAGTAGGTATTGGGGTTTACTTTACTCACATGACACTCTACGTGGGTTTATCTGGCACATTACACGGTTTATTTGCCTTCTTTGCCGCTCAAGAATGGCTACACGGTAGAAAGAGTAGCCGCTGGCTGGTTGTTGGTGTGATTGCCAAAGTGGTTTGGGAACAATGGTTTGGCGCATCGCTTGGGACTGAAATTTGGATCGAAGCTCGTGTCGCGACAGAGGCTCACTTGATTGGATTAATCGCTGGGATACTGTGCGCTATACTAGAAAAAGGATATGCATTAAAAATAAAGCGCCCAAACTAGGCGCTTTATCATAGAGCATGCTTGATGATCAACCTTGCTTGATAAGTTAAATAATCGGACGCTGACCCCGACTCAGCAACTTAAGCAGCACTGAATCTGTCGCCTCTCCGGCCACGCCGGCCAATTTATCGGCTAGTTTTTTCTTCTGTACATAACGTATTGCGAGCACCGTTTTTTCTTTACAAGCTTTCACTATCAAATCATCTGAGGTGGTTATTTCATCCACTAAACCTAAATGTTGTGCTTGAGTACCAAACCAATGTTCTCCGGTTGCCACCTTCTCTAACTCTAACGTTGGACGATGATCACGAATAAACTGCTTAAATAGTTCATGGGTTTCTTCTAGCTCTTGCTTGAATTTATCACGGGCCTTATCCGTGTTTTCACCAAACATGGTTAGCGTTCGCTTATACTCGCCAGCAGTCAGTTGTTCAAATTCAATATCATTTCTCTTCAGCAATTTATGGAAGTTGGGTAATTGAGCAATCACACCAATAGAGCCAACAATCGCAAAGGGGGCTGAGACAATTTTATCGGCAATACATGCCATCATATACCCACCACTAGCAGCGACTTTATCTACCGCGATAGTCAAAGGTAACTGAGCCGCCTTTAAACGATCCAATTGTGAAGCCGCTAAACCATACCCATGTACCATACCGCCGCCTGTTTCTAAGCGCAGTAGGACTTCATCACCAGCTTGGGCAACGGCTAAAATAGCTGTCACCTCTTCTCGCAATGAAGCCACTTCTTTCGCATCGATGCTGCCACGAAAATCCAGCACAAACAGATGAGGCTCACGCTCAGCAATTAACTCCCCTTCTTTTATCGATTTTTTTAACGCCTTTTCTCGAGATTTTTGCTGCTCTTTTGCCTTTTTTTTCTCTGCTTTATGACGTGCCTTCAACACACTATCGTCATGCAGATAAGACTCAAACTGCTCAACCGTCTCTTTATGCTGGTCAGTCAAGTTGGTAATCACTAGCTCACCTTTAGCAGAAGGATGCTTTGCTCCAACCGATTTTACCAGCACTAGCACCATGACGAGTGCAACGACGACAGTCGCAATCTTGGCTAAAAATAAGCCATACTCCAATAAAAATTCCAATGTACTCATCCTCTTCAATGCGAATTGGTGTATTGTAACCATCTTGTCACGAAGACGAAAAGTAAATCATAACGATAAGGAAACATAGCGTGAATTATTCTGTTTCTGTTGACGCCTTAAAAAATAAAGTCATTTTGGTTACCGGTGCAGGAGATGGTATCGGTAAACAAGCCGCCCTCACCTATGCAGCTTACGGTGCAACCGTGATATTATTAGGTCGGACGGTAAAAAAACTCGAAACCACTTATGATGAAATAGAAGCCGCGGGCTACCCTCAAGCGGCTATTGTACCATTAGATATGCTTGGAGCGACCAAGCAGCACTACTTGGATATGGCTGACACCATTGAAGAGCAGTTTGGTCAATTAGATGGCGTACTGCATAGCGCAGGTTTACTGGGAGTTCTTAGCCCATTTGACCAAATTGGTGAAGCGACTTTTGATGAAGTCATGCAAGTGAATGTTAAAGCTCAATTTATGCTCACCCAAGCCGTGCTTCCTTTATTAAAAAAAGCCAATAATTCACGCCTGATTTTCACCAGCTCAACCGTTGGCCATCGTGGTCGCGCTTTTTGGGGGACTTATGCGATTTCCAAATTTGCCACTGAAGGGATGATGCAAGTCCTTGCTGATGAATTATCGGAAACATCCATTCGCGTCAACGCTATCAACCCAGGAGCCACTCGTACGGGAATGCGAGCGAAAGCCTACCCAGCAGAAGATGTCAATAAGTTAAAAACCCCCGAAGAAATTATGCCTCTTTATTTGTATTTAATGGCACCAGAAAGCCAATCGGTACATGGCCAATGCATTGATGCGCAGCCTAAACGCTAGGGTCTGTGGCCTTAGTTGGCATAAACGGCCGGAAATAAAAAAGCCTTACTCAAAAGCAAGGCTTTTTTATTAGGTTAAGGTTGCCCGCAAACGGTCTTGCACCGCTTCCACTAATAGATCGGGCTGAAATTTAGAAATAAACCGATCACAGCCTACTTTTTGCACCATTGATTCGTTAAAGCTGCCACTCAATGACGTATTCAGTGTGATATAAAGATCTGACATCCGCGGATCATTTCGTATTTCATAGGTTAGACGATAACCATCCATCTCTGGCATTTCAGCATCGGTGATCAACATGAGTAATTCTTTATTAATGTCTTTACCTTCATCACACCATGATTTCAGTAACTTCAATGCCTGTAGACCGTCCCAGCACTCAATAATATTAAGCCCGAGCTGAGATAATGTCCCTTTTACCTGACTTCTGGCTGTTGCCGAGTCATCAACAATCAAAATATTACGCCCAACCATTTCACTCAATAAATTATGATCCAAGACTTCTTCAGAAATAGAAACATCGTAATCAATAATCTCAGCCAATACTTTTTCAACATCAACCACTTCAACAATGTGTGTCTGATCCTGCTCTTTAATATGCGTGATGGCTGTCAGATAATTTGAACGGCCAACCGATTTAGGTGGAGGTTGAATTTCAGTCCAAGCAGTATTGATAATATTACGTACCTGGCCAACCAAGAAGCCCTGCACAGTACGATTATATTCGGTGATGATAAGGTTTTGTTCTTGATTCTCTAAGCGAGAAGGTGGAAAGCCAATTGCTTGACGTAAATCAATCACTGGAACCGCTTCACCGCGCAAAGAAGCAACACCAATAATATTGGGATGTGAACCTGGCATCTTTGTGGTGATGGGCACTTTAATCACTTCACGGACTTTGAAGACGTTAATGGCAAAAATTTGTCGACTATTCAAACTGAACAGTAACAGTTCTAGGCGGTTTTCTCCCACCAAATTGGTCCGCTGATCAACCGTGTTTAAAATACTCGACATACAAAATCCCACCAATAGAGAAGCATTATCATGTTACAGTATATACCGAAACCATCGTAAGGTATTTAAGTCTGTGTACAAATTACATGACAAATTTGTACACTCACCGATTCAAATAAAAAAAACGTTATCCTTCAACAACCTTCATCAGTAACAAACCATCATATAACGCTTGTTTTATCAACGCAGCTCCCGGCATGGTTGCCTGTTTATAAAAACGTGATTCTAACAATTGGAGATCTTGATGATAAACCGGTAGGCTTTGCTCTTCAATACAGCGTTGAATGGCCGGATAAAGTACACTTTTTGCCTGATTGATCACACCACCGACTAATATCTTTTCAGGATTAAATAAATTAATCACAATCGCAATCGCTGCACCAAGATAACGCCCTAACTGTTCGATAACTTCAACCGCTAACGGATCACCTTCTGCAGCCGCTAAACAGATATCTTCAATCGTGATCTCAGATTTATTAACTAATGAGGACTCCTCACCTAAAGCGATACGAATTGCAACCTGTTCTCGAATGGCTTGAGAACTTGCTACCGTTTCTAAACACCCGATATTACCGCAGTGACAACGTTTTCCTTGAGGATCAATTTGAATATGCCCTAATTCACCAATATTGCCATGGCGACCTTGTAACACTCGTCCATCAACAATAATTCCGGCACCAAGACCGTGGTGGATAGAAATTAACACTGAATTATCAACATCCTGTGAATGACCAAACAACTTTTCAGCTAATGCCCAAGCCCGAGTATCATTCGCAACAAAAACAGGAAGACCCGTTGCTTTATAGATTTCAGGGCCCAACGCTAAATTCGCCACATTATAATGTGGCATCTGTAACACAATACCTTGTTCTGAATTCACGAGGCCAGGTAAAGTAATAGCAATGCTGGTTACACGATCCAGCTGAGCGGCATAGGTTTGGAAAAACTCTTCAATTTCAAATAATAACCGCGCCAACACATCGTCTTGGTCAATCTCATGAATATCGATTTTCGTATCGATTAAGACCTCACCGCCCAGTTCATGTAATGCGATAGTAAGATACCCTCTCCCTAAACGCATTGATAGAAACTGCCAACCTTGATTATTCGTCTGTAGCCCGACCGCAGGACGACCTCGACTAATCGCTTCTTGAACGGTCGTTTCATGAATCAGATGCGCATCAATCAGCTCACGAGTAATTTTTGTAATGCTCGCCGGCGCTAATTGACTTTCCTTTGAGAGATCAATACGAGAGATAGGACCTTTTTGGTCGATGAGTTTATATACACGGCCAGCATTGACCTGTTTGATATGATCAATATGGCCTGGTTGAGCCATGTACATGGTGCACTCCAAAATTCAATAACCTGTCAATTTTTTTACTTTGCGAAGTAATTGTGAAGCAATTTGGTGAATAGCCGTGACAAGCGTCACGCATATAACTAGAACTTTGTGTTTTTAGTCAAAATGTACAGAGCAAAATCACAACAATATAAGCCGATTTCACTCTTCGCTACGCTCATGTTTACGCAAAATAGACCTTAATTCGCAGTCAAATAGGCCAGGTGGATCTGCTAAACATTATCCTCGAAGCCTTCCCGATGGTAATAATGATATTCAACTATACTTACCTCAGTGCTGGGCTAACTTGTCGGAGAAAAGAATGACAAACATATTGAGAAGAACAAAAATCGTCGCCACCTTAGGCCCTTCCACTGATAAAGGGGAAGTGTTAGAAACCATCATTCACTGTGGTGTTAATGTTGTGAGAATGAATTTCTCGCATGGTACAGCAGAAGATCACCGATTACGAGCGGGTAAGGTCAGGGAAATTGCAAAAAAAATGGGCAAAAATGTCGCCATTTTAGGTGATCTTCAAGGGCCAAAAATTCGTATATCTACCTTTAAAACAGGAAGTATCATCTTAAATGAGGATGATACTTTTATTCTTGATGCTCAACTTGCACCGGGAGAAGGCACGGTAAACGCGGTCGGCATCGACTACAAAACACTACCAAACGACGTAAACAGTGGCGATGTTTTGCTTCTGGACGATGGGCGAGTTCAACTCCAAGTCATAGAAGTTAATGATGATAAAGTAATTACGCGTGTCGTGATAGGCGGAACGCTATCCAATAATAAAGGAATTAATAAAAAAGGAGGCGGACTGTCAGCAGAAGCACTCACAGAAAAAGACAAACGAGATATTTTACTCGCGGCAGAAATTGGCGTCGATTATTTAGCCGTTTCGTTTCCTCGAAATAGCCAAGATATGGACTATGCCCGTAAATTGGCTCGCGAGGCAGGGTTAAACGCTCGTTTAGTGGCTAAAGTTGAACGTGCAGAAACAGTCTCCTGTGATGAAAATATTGATGATATTATTCGTGCTTCCGATGTCATTATGGTTGCCCGAGGCGATCTTGGGGTTGAAATTGGCGATCCTGAATTAATTGCAGTTCAGAAAAAACTAATTTATCGAGCAAAGGCATTAAACCGAATCGTTATCACCGCAACACAAATGATGGAATCAATGATAGCCAACCCAATGCCGACCCGAGCAGAAGTGATGGATGTGGCTAATGCAGTATTAGACGGGACAGACGCGGTCATGCTTTCAGGCGAAACAGCGGCAGGGAAATATCCGGTAGAAACAGTAAAAGCAATGGCGGATGTCTGTATTGGAGCTGAAAAAATGATTGAAGCCAGTCAACAGAATTATCGAATTGATCGCGCATTTCAAACCGAAGAAGAAGCAATTGCTATGGCAACCATTTATGCAGCAAATCACCTTGAAGGTGTTAAAGCGATGGTCACGCTCACCGAGTCGGGTAGGACAGCATTAATGACTTCACGGCTCAATTCTATTTTGCCTATTTTTGCTATGTCGAGAAATGATATCGCATTAAATCGCTGCGCTTTATATCGTGGCGTGACGCCATTTTATTTTGATAGCAAACAGACTGAAGGCATGGTCGTCGCACAAGCCGCGCTACAAGCTCTCAAAGAAAAACACCTGCTAGAATTTGGCGATTTAGTCATCATAACTCAAGGTGACATTATGGATGTCGAAGGCACAACAAACTGTATGCGTATCATCCCAGTACTATAACCCCCATTATAGCGGTGCCGGTAAGCAGCAATAAGTGGTTGGGTCTCATATTCGTCATATGATGTGCCTCAAAGAGAGCGACATCGCCCAACCTCTAGAGTCTGTTGACCCGAGCACTTCAAATAAGAAGAAAACCGCTTATTGGTCAAAATAATAGGAACCGGTTGAGCGAGCGCCTTGGCGTTGCTCAGCTTGCTTCTGAGCCAATAAAAACGTCTCAATGAATCGATATCCGGCCTGCAAACCCAACCGATAATCATGTAATAAATCATCATGGCGACTCAATAACGAACTCGATCTCAAGGGTTCACTGGGTACAATTTGTACAATAAAAGCATCATCAGGGGGAGAGTGCAAAAAGTCACTGGTCAAGGCATAAGTTTGATAGTGAACCATCAACATATCGGCTAATCCAGCATCAAATTTATTTCCTAGCAGGTGGCTTAATCGATAAATATTATCAGCGCCAAATAGCCATCGTCCGCCATTTAACACGTCCAACTGCTTTTGTTTTAACTGCTGAGATTTTGCGATTTGTTGATCAATAAAGCCTTTCCAGTCTTGCTTCCAGTTCAATAATCTATTTTGCCAATGCATTTGGATAGAATTCATCGATTCTCGCAACCACTGTACCTGACCACCTTGAGACGCTTTCGTTAATACATTTTGTTGGCTCTCTTCATCAAGCGTTTCGGTTCTAATCACCGCAATAAAGCGAGCCTCTTGCCGCCATGCTTCTTGGACAGGAATAGATGCAGAGACACCACCATCAATGTAACTCTGCTGCCCTAGTAACACATCTTTCGTGTACAACCCAGGGATGGCGCAAGTCGCGGTTAATACTTCTCGCCAATGCTCACTTAACATCGGGAAATAAGCATCTTGCAACGAATTAACTTCAGTAACTGCCGCAAAAGCTTTACGGGTTCCAAGCGTAGAACGGCCCATGTCTAAATCTAATCGGTAAGGATATTGACAAATTTTATCCAATGCCCATTCTAAATTAAGGTGCTGCTTACGTCGAATGTAACTGAATAAATGGAAAAACTTTGGATCCGTGGTCAATTCAAGAATAAAAGCCTTACCTAACCCCTGCTGACGACAAAGATAGGCACAAAGATTGAGCGCCCCAGCAGAGGTACCATAAAATTCATGAAATGGATCGAAATTAGATAGGATAAAAGCGTCTAATACGCCTGCAGTAAAAATTCCTCGCTGCCCTCCTCCTTGAGCCACTAATGCATTCTTACCGGTAATAAATTTCGAGAGTCGATCAATGTCGACTCTCTTTTCTAACTCAGAAACTGTCCCTTTGTTCACCATAGGCGAACCCTTCTTTTTGATTAGTTGGCAATCGCAACAACGCCGTATCCGATTAAGATAACAAATACTGCTGCCGTAATCACTAAAGCATACTTAAGATCGCGTTCCATACCTACCTCCTTTTTACGCTGCCCCTATTGCTTCATATGGCTGCGAGATGGCAATCACGTTCATTTCCATCAACATAGAAATAAACAAACATCGCTAACCCCCAAGCAACATTGAACCCAAAAGGGTTAACTAAGTAATAACATTCAAAGCATGGTTATACAATCTTTATGATTTTTGTCACGATAGATATGAAGCCGCTATCACATTAATTGTCCTGATAAGGATGACGATTACCGTTTAGCATCAAACATCAGCAGGCATTTTATTGACCAATAATCGACATCTCGGAGCCATTCGCTGATGTGTGTCTATTTTTTAGTCATTTTATCTATTGTTATAGATAGTTTTATCCATTAGTTATCACCCTTAAAACAGCTTATTTATTTGTTAAATGTAAAAAACAAAAAAATAGATAACTACTTGTATATGAAAAATTATTTTTTTGCCCTATTTAATCAGCATAAGCTTACGTTTACATTCTATTGCCATCTTTAACATATCGCTGTAGTCTCTTAATCAATGCGCAGCTGATTATTTCAGGTGACGCAAAAACATAGCAATATATTTAGAGCAATATTCTGAGTTCTTAATGTTTTGGAGAAATTTAACTCTAAGTTTTGACTTAATCATGGATGATGAAACAGACTTTTAACAATTAAACCTGGTTTAAATCTAATAACTTAGTGATAGGTAGAAGACGATATCCTTCAGTCATTAGTACCAGTGTGCTTGAGTGAGAGAACCGCTTTACTCGGTACACTGCAGTAAACTTTCAACTACCTATGAAATGGCCAATTTATTAAGAAGCTTCATACCTCAGGGAAGACAAAAGGAGTAAAAAATGAAGCGAGAACAATGGGGTTCACGAGCAGGGTTTATACTAGCGGCAGTAGGCTCTGCGATTGGTTTAGGGAATATTTGGCGCTTCCCTTATATGGCCTATGAAAATGGCGGAGGAGCATTTTTCATTCCTTATCTGTTTGCCATGTTAACTGCAGGGATTCCATTTATGATCCTAGAGTTTAGTATGGGACAAAAAAATCGAGGTTCAGCCCCCACCACTTTATCAAAGATTCATACAAAATTTGAATGGCTTGGCTGGTTTCAAGTCGGTATTGCTGCGGTCATTGGCGTTTATTATGTGGCCGTTATCGGATGGGCTATCTCTTACTTTGCTATGTCTTTCACGCAAAGTTGGGGCAGTGATACCAATACCTTTTTCTTCAATGAATACCTAAACTTAGGTGATAACTCGCCGACACAACTTGGCTCCATTCAGTGGAAAATAGCCCTCACCATGGCGATTGCTTGGGCAATTACTTATGCAGCTATTGTCGGTGGCGTCAAATCTGGAATCGAGCGTGCATCTAGAATTATGATGCCTATCTTATTTGTTATGGTACTGCTATTGATCGCGCGGATGATCTTCTTACCCGGTGCATTAGATGGCGTAAACTATATGTTCGAACCTGATTTTAGTAAAATCTGGGACGTTAAAGTATGGGCTGCGGCTTATGGACAAATCTTTTTTACCTTAAGTATTGGCTTTGCCATTATGCTCGCCTATTCCAGCTATCTTCCTGAGAAATCAGACATCACCAACAATGCATTTATGACGGTACTGATCAACTGTGGTTTCTCTATTCTAGCCGGGATTATGATTTTCTCGGTGCTAGGCTATATGGCACAAGAGCAAGGGAAACCACTAACCGAGGTGGTCTCAGCAGGGGTTGGATTAGCCTTTGTGACGCTACCAGCGGCGATTAACTTATTACCGATCCCTTATATTTTAGGCCCACTGTTTTTCTTAGCATTGGTTGTGGCTGGGTTAAGCTCCCACATCTCCATTTTAGAGGCTGTAACCTCAGCCATCATCGACAAACTTGGCTGGAGCCGTAAAAAAGCCGCTAACGTCGTGATAGGTTCAGGCTTTATTATTTCCATGGCTTTTGCAACTAACGGAGGGCTGTTACTGCTCGACTTAGTCGACCATTTTGCTAATAACGTGGGCATTATGCTTAGCTGTTTAGTTGAGTTAATTTTGATGACTTGGCTGATGAAAGTTTCCGATGCTCGTAAATACGTAAATAGCATTTCAGATTTTAAAATTGGCGTATGGTTTGATATCTGTCTACGTTTTATTTCCCCTGTGGTACTGGCTATCATCGTAACGACCAAATTTAGAACACTCTTTACTGAAGGATATGGTGGTTACAACCTTACGTTAGGCTGGGCAATGATCCTACTATTACTCGCTATTGGAGTGATGGTTAATTTAACGAATCGCAAGGAAGCATACTAATGACAACAAGCGCAATTATCATGATGGTGATCGGTTTAGGTCTGACATGGGGTGGAGCCATGATTTGTATTAGAAAAGCAATGGCAAAGCAGCAGTCATAACCTGAAGTCTTGAGATGAAAAAGCCATAGATTCTCACTAAATAATATAAAAAGGAGGCCGAAGCCTCCTTATTTATAGGGGAAAGAAAAGATAAAGATTAACCGTGATTACGGATCCATTCATCCATTTCTGTTTTAAGATTATCAGACTTAGTACCAAAGATAGCTTGTACGCCACCAGATACAACCACAACACCCGCTGCACCAAGTTGTTTCAATTTTGCTTGATCAACAGCCTCGGTCTTAACTACAGAGACACGAAGACGAGTAATACACGCATCTAAATTGGTGATGTTTTCTTTACCGCCAAATGCAGCGACAAGTTCACCTGCCAGCTCTGAACCTGAAGAAGTGTTAGCATCAACAGATTCGTCTTCACGTCCAGGTGTTTTTAGATCCAAAGTACGGATCACAAAAGTAAACACAACATAATAAAGAACAGCGTAGGCAATACCTAAGCCGACAAGCAGTAGCATATTCTCAGCACGTGGTGATTGAACAACAAAGTCAATAAAACCATTTGAGAATGTGTGACCATGTACTACGCCCAAAGCGTTAGTCAGTACATAAGCAAGGCCAGCAAGGACAGCATGGATTGCATACAATACAGGTGCAATGAATAGGAAAGAGAACTCAATCGGTTCAGTAATACCGGTTAAGAATGAAGTTAACGCAGCAGAAGCCATGATACCGACAATTTTTGCACGATTTTCAGGTTTCGCACAATGCGCAATGGCAAAGGCTGCCGCAGGAAGACCAAACATTTTGAACAGGTAACCGCCAGCAAGCTGACCAAAACCATTACCCGCAGCACGGCTAGCATCATCAGCAGTTAGGAAGCACGTCATGATACCGTTAACTGTTTGACCCGCACCATTGACACATTCACCCGCTTGATAGAAGAAAGGAACGTTCCAAATATGATGTAAACCAAATGGGATCAATGAACGCTCTACGACACCATAGATACCAAACGCTGTCACTGGGTTCTGGTTTGCTGCCCAATCAGAGAAAGAGGCGATTAGCGCGCCCACTGGTGGCCAAATAAACGAAAGAATGACACCTAATGCAATCGCTAAGAAACCAGTAATAATCGGTACGGCGCGTTTACCAGCAAAGAAGCCCAAATATTCTGGTAGCTGGATTTTGTAAAAACGATTAAATGCCCAAGCAGCCACACCACCAGCGAGAATCCCACCAAGAACACCGGTTTCATACTTTCTTCTGATCGCTTCAATTGCTGAATTATCAAGCGTTTGACCAATAGCTAGCAACGCCTCTTTTGCTTGATCAATTTCGACATCAGCCAAAACTTTCAACGTCGCAACCATAATACCGTAGCCAACAATGGCAGAAAGACCTGACACACCATCGTTATTCGTGAAGCCTAAAGCGACACCAACAGCAAATAGCAGAGCCATCTGACCAAACACCGAACCACCGGCTTGTTCCATTAAGTGAGAAACCACCTCTGGCAACCAACTAAAGTTCGCTGCCCCCACACCAAGCAAAATACCTGCAACAGGTAAAACTGATACTGGAAGCATCAGAGCTTTACCTACTTTTTGCAGGTTAGCAAAAGCGTTTTTAAACATGTTTATGCTCCTGATTAAGTTATTAGAATTAATTGGGTTCTAACGGCGCACCCCCGTAGCCTAAATGTTAGCACCCCATGAAAATGTAACCACAAAATGTATTATATTTTCCGCCTCTAAATATATCTTGATGCCCCTCAAACTTTCTAGTTAGTTAAGAAATTTAGTTTCAAAATAATAGCCAGATCACAAACTATTTCACGTTTTTTTTTCATCACAAAACAAACGCAACTTACTGATTAATATACAAAAAATACAGGCGCTCATTAATTTTGATGGGTGAATAAAATAAGCGAGCTTGTTATTTTTTGTAACAAAATTACACAACCACCAGTATAGTATAAAAAAACAACAGACTTAGTAAACAATAGAAAAATAAGTATAAACTGTGAGCAAAGCGCTTAAAGATGAAATCTTGATCACATTTTTAGGTACTTATTAGATTTCTATCGCAAAAAAAGATCTTGGAAATTTTTACTGGTTTTTTCTGCAACTTTATGCACAGAAAGCCCCTTTAACCGAGCAATAGACTCCGCGACTTCAGCAACATATGCGGGTTGGTTCTCTTGGCCTCGATATGGCACAGGCGCTAAATACGGAGAATCCGTCTCAATCAATAGCCGTTCAAGTGGTAGCTGTTTAACTACTTCTTTCAACTCCGTTGCTTGGCGAAAAGTGACGATACCGGAAATTGAGATATAAAAACCCAACTCTATCGCCGCTTCGGCAAAGGATAAATCTTCAGTAAAACAGTGTATGACGCCACCACATCGCTCAGCATGGCCTTGCCTAAGTATAGCCAGAGTATCTTGTCGTGCTTGCCGAGTATGGATAATTAACGGTTTATTAAGATCAACCGCAACATCAATATGTTGCGAAAATCTTAATTTCTGTAAATCAGCGGTTTCTGGTTGATAATGATAATCTAACCCCGTTTCACCAATCGCAACAACTTTTGTATGGCTGGCATACTCACGAAATCGATCAAGCTCAAAATCGCTCATTACATCAAGCGGATGGACACCACAAGACGCATAAACGTGTTGATAAGGTTCAATCATGGCTAGCATAGAAGAGAAAGAATCCAAGGTAACCCCAACTGACAACAGCTGTTTAACCTTGGCTTGTTCAGCTTTAGCAATCACATCATCAATGCTTTTATGGATATTTTGATAATCTAATTTATCAAGATGGCAGTGTGAATCTACAAACATGGAGCCTCGTTAAATTTAAATAGCCAATCGGTAATTAATAATTCAGCATTTAACCCACTAAATAAGCGTAACTGCTCGATCAGCTTCGCCAAGCCCTGGGTCTGTTGTTGTAAACGATCCAAGTGAATCATTGCTGAAAGAGCCTGACTCCCTGGAGTAAAATGACCACTACTCAGGCCAAAAGCGACTTTTTGTGCATCGGTTAATAAAAACCACAGCCAGTTTAAATAGGTCAATGGCTTAGTACTGAGCGCTTTACTGCAAGCAAGTAATGATGACAAATCACCACGTAGTGCAGATAAAAATTGCTGCTCAATATCGCTATAGTGTTTTATTTCACCCGAAGCAATCGCTTCTTTAGTCGCCAGTGGCGCATTGCGATAGATATGCGCTGCATACTCCGGTATGGGCAACTGACACTCGGCTTCTAACCACATTTTGACCGATTTTGGCTCTGGTTCTGGAATGGCAATTTTTTGACATCGGCTCACTATGGTCGCAAGCAATCGATTGGTATTTTCTGTCACTAACACAAAAATACACTGCGCAGCAGGCTCTTCAAGTGTTTTTAATAGTGCATTCGCCGCTGATTCATTCATCGCCTCGGCAGGTTCAATCGCAATTAATCGAAATCCAGATAACTGAGAAGACTCTTGTGCTAAACGATTAGCATGACGAATTTGATCAACGGTAATATTTTTCCCGACTTTCTCTGGCCGAACTAAGTGATAATCTGGATGACTTTGTGATCGCATCAATTCACACCCATGACAAAAACCGCAAGGCTCGCTCGAGTGGTTCGTGCACATTAGCGCTTGAGCAAATCGCTCCACAAGTTGAAATGCACCACATCCCTCGGGGGCAGAAATCAAAGTTGCAGAGGCAAAGCGTGTGCTATCAAGCTGAGTTTTCCATCTCATCCACGCAGGAATCAACCAAGGATAAAGTGAATTCATCGTTGATCTTGACATGTCGTTAACCACTGGCTGAGTACTTGCTGAATGTTATGGCTTACAGCGTCAATCGGCTGCTGTGCATTAACAATGGCAATAGAGTCATCATGGTTGGCTAATTCCAAATAACGCGATCGAGTCCGCTCAAAGAAGCTGATGTCCATCTTTTCGATCCGATCCAACTCTCCTCGTCCACGGGCACGCTCTAACCCAACTTTAGGGTCAATATCCAGATATAACGTAAAATCAGGACGAAAACTGCCCAAAGCTATTTGCTTTAACTGTGACATCGTTTGGTGAGCGATTTGACGCCCTCCCCCTTGATAAGCTTGGGAAGAAAGATCATGCCGATCCCCAACCACCCAATCTCCTCGTCTTAACGCGGGTTTGATGACATTCTCAACCAATTGAACTCGCGCTGCATACATCAGCAAAACCTCGGTAATATCGTTAAGCACTTCACCCGGATGCTCTTCTTTCACTAAAGCTCGCATCTTTTCAGCCAGTACCGTGCCTCCGGGCTCACGTGTTTGAGTGACCTGAGTAATACCGTGTTCATAGAGTGTATCCATAACGACTTGCATTGCTGTGCTTTTGCCTGCACCTTCTAACCCTTCAACTACGATAAATTTTGTCTTCATTATTGGTTTCTAAGTTGTTTTAAATAAGCGCGTACCGCGCGATTATGTTCAGTTAATGTTTTAGAAAAAACATGATCCCCCTGACCACTGGCCACAAAATACAGATAATCACTTTGCTCTGGATTGATCGCTGCATAAATCGAAGCTTCTCCCGCCATCGCAATAGGCGTGGGTGGCAGCCCGTTAATCACATAGGTATTATATGCGGTCGGCTCACGTAGATCGGCTTTACCAATACGACCATTATAACGCTCTCCCATGCCATAGATCACGGTAGGATCCGTTTGTAAACGCATCCGTTTGTTAAGTCGATTAATAAACACTGAAGCGACTCGTTCTCTCTCCGCATCTATCGCTGTCTCTTTTTCAATGATGGATGCTAAAATTAACGCTTCATAAGGAGACTGCAGTGGTAAGTTTGGCTGACGATTTTCCCATGCTTTAGCCAACGTTTGATTTAATTTGTGGTGCGCACGCTTTAAAATTTCCACATCGACTTCACCTTTCGTAAAGTGATAGGTTTCAGCAAGAAATAGCCCTTCTAATTGTTGATGTTTAATACCCAGTCGTTGAGCGATGTCAGCTTCAGAAAGATCTCGGATGGTTTGGCGAAGTTCTGGTGTGTTCGCTAAAACTTCACGCCAGTCACTAAATCGGCTGCCTTCCACAAACGTGATAGAAAATTGAAATTCTCGCCCAGAGACAAACAAAGCAAGGCTTTGTTGTAACGACATTTTAGGCACTAGTTGGTACGTTCCCGCTTTTATTTTGGTTAGTTCCGGATGTAACCGACGAAGCAATTTTGCAGTAAAGTGATCTTCAATCCACCCTTTTTTAACCAGTAGAGCTAACGTCCCATTTAAACTTGTCCCTGACGTTATAGTGATCAGTTGGGGTTCATTGATAGACAAACTTTGCGTTAGATAGCGGTCCGTCTTTGAAACTAGATACAAATAACCAGCAAAGCTGATCATTAAAAAAAATAATAGCAAAGACAATAACTTTTTAATCACGAATCAAATATCTCCTGAAAAGCGCGCACGTAGGTGCCAATAATATAATTTTGAGAAGTAATTTTGATGACAGGTGCGACTTCTAGCAGAGCATTGGATAGGAAAACTTCATCGGCGAGATAGAGATGCTCAAGCGGAAAATAGCCAATCTCCGCCGTTAAACCTAACGATGCGGCTGACTGTAAAATAATACGTCGAGCAACACCGGCAACACCGGTATTATCTAAACTGGGCGTATATAAGACATTTCCCTTTATCCAAAATAGATTTGCCATTGTCGTTTCAACCACAAAACCATTGAGATCGAGACAAACACCATCCAGGTAACCGGCCTGATCCATTTCTCCTTTAAGCAGCACTTGCTCTAAACGATTATTATGTTTGTGCCCTGCAAGAAGTGGATTTAGACCCATTTTTTGGGTACAAACCCCAAGAGTAAGACCCAATTCTCGCCATTGCGCATAATGTTTAGGATACTCGAAAGGATAAATCGTCACATTAGCCGGACTCGCCTGTGCTGGGCTATAACCACGGCCACCCACTCCTCGACTAATATGTAGTTTTAGCCCCGCCTTTTTATCTTGTTTGGCTGCACCTGTAAGCGTATCACGAACTTTTTGCCAATCTGGTGCCATGATACCAAAATATTCCAAGCAGGCGTCCATGCGCTCACGATGATAATCCCAATACTGAATGCTTCCATATTTGGTGAGCATCGTAGTAAAGCAACCATCACCGTATTGAAAAGAGCGATCCCAAATACTGACTGAATCACCTAGCTTGCCATTATGCCAATACATCTTCAATTCCCTGAAAAAACAAACGGCCTAATGCTAAGCACTAAGCCGTTGAAACACAAGTTAAGTCAAAAAGGAAATTAAATGCGCTTAAAAATTAATGAACCGTTGGTACCACCGAAGCCAAACGAGTTGCACATCGCATATTCCATACCATCAACTTTACGTGCCGTATGAGGAACCAAATCGATTTCCAGCCCCTCTTCAGGATTATCTAAATTAATGGTTGGTGGAACCATCTGATCAACTAAAGACATGATGGTAATAATAGATTCCACTGATCCCGCCGCACCGAGTAGGTGACCCGTCATTGACTTGGTTGAGGAAACTAAGACCTGGTTTGCCCCCTCTTCACCTAACGCTCGTTTGATCCCTTTTATTTCAGCCACATCCCCTGCAGGCGTCGAAGTACCATGCGCATTGACATAACCAATTTGACGACCAGCCACACCAGCATCACGCATGGCTGCTTCCATAGCGAGTGCACCACCAGAACCATCTTCACTGGGCGCGGTCATATGATACGCGTCTCCTGACATGCCAAAACCCACTAATTCTGCATAAATTTTAGCACCACGAGCTTTCGCCAGCTCATACTCTTCGAGTACGATCACGCCAGCGCCATCACCCAATACGAATCCATCACGCTCTTTATCCCAAGGACGAGAAGCTTTTTGTGGTTCATCATTACGGGTCGAAAGCGCTTTAGCTGCACCAAACCCAGCCATACCCAGTGGGGTTGATGCTTTTTCACTACCACCAGCGACCATGGCATCAGCATCACCATAGGCAATCATACGTGCGGCATGACCAATATTATGTAGCCCTGTGGTACAGGCGGTTGAAATAGCAATATTCGGGCCACGCAAGCCACGCATGATCGACAGGTTGCCCGCAACCATATTAACGATCGTTGAGGGGACAAAAAATGGACTCACTTTGCGTGGGCCTTTTTCGATCAAAGACTGATGGCCTGATTCAATCAGATCCAAGCCACCAATGCCAGAACCAATTGCAACCCCTATTCGGGAAGCATTTTCTGAGGTCACTTGTAAACCTGAATCGTCTAATGCTTGAATACCCGCAGCAATACCATATTGGATAAAGAGATCCATTTTACGGGCATCTTTTTTAGACATGTACTCTTCACAGTTAAAATTTTTAACTAAACCTGCGAAACGAGTTGAGAAATTTGTAGTATCAAAGTGCTCAATATTAACAATACCACTTTGACCAGCTAGCAGGGCTTTCCAAGAAGATTCTACTGTGTTGCCTACTGGTGACAACATACCCATGCCAGTGACAACGACACGACGCTTGGACACGATCTTATTCTCCGGAATTGAAAAATTCTATGAGAGGGATTAAAGATTGAGAAAAACTCAGGCGGCTAGAAGGCCGCCTGGGGAGAACATTACTGAGCGTTGCTGGTTACGTAATCGATCGCAGCTTGAACAGTAGTGATTTTCTCTGCTTCTTCATCAGGAATCTCAGTATCAAATTCCTCTTCTAGAGCCATAACGAGTTCAACAGTGTCTAGAGAATCAGCACCTAGATCTTCAACGAAAGAAGATTCATTTTTTACTTCTGCTTCGTCTACACCTAGCTGTTCAACGATGATTTTCTTTACGCGTTCTTCAATGTTGCTCATGTTTTCTTTTCCTTTACAGATTTCGCCTAATGCGATGATTCCGTAGTTTATTCGAACTAGTGAAAGTTGCAAGAGGGAGCTTGCTGGTCAAACCACAAATTTACCGATTTTAACCGAAATTCACACCATTATTGATATAAGTCATGCATAAATATTATGCAATTTAAACCCAACTGTTACCAGAAGTCGGTATTAACTTGATATATAACACCCGATTCCATTAAACAACCGGCGTTAAACCATGTACATACCGCCATTGACATGCAATGTTTCACCGGTAATGTAACCCGCTTCAGATGACGCTAAAAACGCAATTGCTGAAGCAATTTCCCGTGGGTCGCCCAAACGTCCCGCTGGAACTTGTGCTAGTGTAGCAGCACGTTGCTCATCATTCAGCGCTTTTGTCATATCAGTTTCAATAAAACCTGGTGCAACTGTGTTAACCGTCACACCACGTGATGCAACTTCACGAGCCATTGACTTAGTAAAGCCAATTACGCCCGCTTTTGCTGCCGCATAGTTTGTCTGTCCAGCATTCCCCATGGTACCAACCACTGAACCCACATTAATGATACGACCATGGCGTTTTTTCATCATGCCACGTAACACCGCTTTCGATAAGCGAAAAATGGAAGTGAGGTTAGTATCGAGAATATCTGTCCATTCTTCATCTTTCATGCGCATCAATAAATTATCACGGGTAATACCCGCATTATTGACTAAGATATCGATACTGCCAAACTGTTCATTAATCGCTTTTAATACCATCTCGATGGAGCTGAGGTCAGTGACGTTTAAAGCAAACCCTTTCCCGTTATCACCTAAATAAGCACTGATGGCTTCAGCACCATGTTCACTGGTGGCGGTACCGATAACCGTCGCACCACGAGCAACTAGTGTTTCCGCAATCGCTTTACCAATCCCACGACTTGCACCAGTGACTAGAGCAACTTTACCTTCAAGACTCATAAATTCCGTCATGTTTTTTCCCACTTTATTTTACGGCATCCAATGATGCAAGATCGTTAACAGCTGCAGCATCGACTGTTTTTACAATACGTTTTGTTAAGCCAGTTAACACTTTACCAGGGCCAACTTCAAACAGTTTTTCAACCCCAGCATCACTCATTTTCTGTACCGCTTCGGTCCAGCGTACTGGGTTATACAATTGGCGTACCAAGGCATCTTTTATCTTAGCCGGATCTGTTTCTGCAATTACATCAACGTTATTAATGACAGGAATATTCGGTGAATTAAACTCAAGCCCAACCAACGCCAGCGCGAGTTTCTCTGCTGCAGGCTTCATTAACGCACAGTGAGAAGGTACAGACACTGGTAAGGGTAATGCACGTTTTGCCCCAGCCTCTTTACATAGCACACCCGCACGCTCAACCGCTTCTTTTTGTCCGGCGATGACCACTTGACCTGGTGAGTTAAAGTTAACCGGTGAAACAACTTGTCCTTGAGCCGCTTGCTGACAAGCATGAGCAATCGAATCATCGTCTAACCCAATGATCGCATACATCGCACCCGTTCCGGCTGGTACCGCTTCTTGCATTAGCTGACCACGCAATTCAACCAATTTAATTGCTTGCTGAAAATCAATCACGCCTGCACACACTAACGCTGAATATTCACCAAGACTATGCCCAGCAAAATATTCTGGCTGTTCAAACCCTAAAGATTGCCAAACTCGCCAAATGGCAACAGAAGCGGCTAAAAGTGCAGGTTGAGTACGAAATGTTTGATTGAGATCCTCTGCTGGACCATTTTGTACCAACGCCCATAGATCATAACCCAGAACTTCAGAGGCTTGGGCAAAGGTTTGTGTGACCACTTCATATTGCTGTCCAAGTTCAGCAAGCATACCAACAACTTGTGAACCTTGGCCGGGAAATACGATAGCAAACTTGCTCATATTCTATTCCTTAACCTTAATAATGAATAAGGAGTCATAACACTCCTTAAAACTAAATAAATCACTGAATGAGGTTCAAAAACGTACTAACGCTGAGCCCCAAGTAAAACCTCCACCAAAGGCTTCAAGCAATAGCAGATGACCTCGTTGAATTCGTCCATCACGAACAGCCTCATCAAGTGCCGTTGGAACCGTTGCGGCAGAAGTATTACCATGACGATCTAAAGTGATAACGACCTGATCAAGAGACATAGACAGTTTTTTGGCTGTCGCTGAAATAATACGATAATTAGCCTGATGGGGAACAAGCCAATCCAACTGTGACTTGTGCATATTATTGGCTGCTAACGTGTCTTTCACCAATTTTGACAGTTGCGTAACCGCAACTTTAAAGACTTCGTTACCGGCCATATACAGCCATTTGTCGGGATTACCACCGCGTTCAGGTACTTCAAGGCTCAATAAATCACCAAATGCGCCATCGGCATTGATATGCGTCGATAAAATACCGGGGTCTTCACTGGCTCCAATCACAACCGCACCGGCTGCATCACCAAATAAGATGATCGTTGAACGATCGGTCGGATCACAGGTTTTTGATAATGCATCGGCACCAATCACAAGCACATGCCGACACATACCGGACTTAATATGTTGATCAGCAACCGATAAACCATACATAAAGCCTGAACATGCCGCAGCCAAGTCAAAAGCCGGACAGCCTTTAATCTGCAATTTCGCTTGTACCTGACAAGCGGAAGAAGGAAAGCTATGGCTACCACTGGTGGTTGCAACAATAATGAGATCTATCGCATTTTTATCAATACCTGCCATTTCAATGGCATTTTCGGCGGCATAAAAAGCCATATCTGCCACCGTTTCGTTTTCAGCAGCAATACGACGTTCACGAATACCAGTGCGAGTGACAATCCACTCATCACTGGTTTCTACCATTTTCTCTAGATCTGCGTTGGTACGCACCTGAGTTGGCAGGTAGCTGCCTGTACCTAAAATTTTGCTATACATGAAGACTAATAATGCCTCTCGAGTAAAACCGCTTCCAAACGATCGCTGATGCGGCTAGGGACCTGTCGTTTTACCTCATGAACCGCTTCACCTATCGCGTTGACGACTGCGGATACATCAGCACTTCCGTGACTTTTGATCACAATGCCGCGTAATCCTAGCAAACTTGCGCCGTTATACTGGTCGGGGTTCAAGGTTTTTAATTCATTAAATAAATCTGAAAATAGTTTTCTTGCTAGCCAACCCTTTATGGATGAGGCTAAAAATCGAGTTTTTAGCTTATCAATAAAGAGTTGTGCTGTTCCTTCACACGTTTTTAAACACACATTACCCACAAAACCGTCGCATACCACGACATCAGCAGCATCGACTAATAGCTGATTCCCTTCAATATAGCCAATGAAATTCACGGCCTGTGTTTGCTTTAACATTTGTGCGCACTGTTTGACAAGATCATTGCCTTTTATTTCCTCTGCGCCAATATTTAAAATGGCCACACGAGGTGGACGATGCAAGTGTTGTTCAGCCAATGCAGCTCCCATCACCGCAAACTGAAAGAGAGAATCGGCATCACTCGACACATTTGCCCCAAGATCAAGCAACCAGGTTTTTTTGCCTGATGCTGTCGGTAAAGCGGAAACAAGCGCCGGTCTATCAATGCCCGGTAAAAGCTTGAGACGAAAACGTGACAATGCCATTAATGCTCCAGTATTGCCAGCACTCACGCAAGCATCCGCGCAACCTTGAGCAACACAATCAATAGCCAGCCCCATAGAGCTATCTTGGCTATTACGCAATGCCAATGAAGGTTTTTCTGAGTTAGAGATCATTCGGTCACTATGCACCACACTCAAACGAGCATCGGGTTCGTAACCTAGCCAAGATAAGTATTGGTTAATCGTTGTTTGATCACCAACAAGAATCACTTTTAGCTCTGGGAAATGCGACAGTGCCTGCACGGCGGCAGGCACTGTAACGCGAGGACCGAAATCCCCGCCCATTGCATCAAGTGCAACGGTTAATTTTTGCAAAGGTCAACCTTACTTGTTGATAACCTTTTTGCCACGGTAGTAACCGTCAGCAGTCACGTTGTGACGTAGGTGAGTTTCACCTGAAGTCGCGTCTACAGAAAGAGCAGCTGTAGTTAGTGCATCGTGTGAACGACGCATGCCACGCTTAGAACGTGTTTTACGGTTTTGTTGTACGGCCATGGACCCTACTCCTATGTTAATGCTTAAAGATTTACTTCTTTAAACTTTTTAAAACATCGAATGGATTCGGCTTTTCTTCCAACACTTCTTCTGGAAGTTCACCAAACACCAAATTGTCTGATTTAACGCTACAATCCGCTTCATCATGCATCGCAACTTGGGGCAAATTTAAGATGAACTCGTCTTCAACTAACTGAATGAGATCTACCTCGCCGTACTCATTAAGATCTACCAAATCATATTCGTCCGGGGCATCTTGTTCGCTTTTCTCACTATAGTAGGGAGTATAAGTAAACTCGACTTCGCACTCATGTGCGAATAACTCATTACAGCGTTGACACTCTAAATCAACTGCGATGTTAGCTTTACCAGAGATAACAACCAGTTGCTGTTCATCCATCCCAAATGACAATGAGACGTGAGCGTCGCGTTTTACGCCTGCGACTGACTCTTCTAAACGCTTTAAAAGACTCTGTTGGATGATACCATCGTAATCAAGTCGTTTTTGAGCAGCTTTAGCCGGGTCAACCGTTCGCGGTATTTTTACCTTTTGCATAGGGCGCGAATATTATCTTCCAAAATAGTTTTAGTCAAAGGAAAAGGCAAAAAAGTTGCTTTTCCCACTCTTATTTATCGTTATTATATGGCAACGCAATACCTTAATGGGTAAGACTAACCGCCTCACTCTTGAAACAAGTGTGCTCTGCTTGAGATAGTACCAGAAGATCCGATATGCTACCTACAAAGCCGCGACAATTGTAAATTAAAATGCAGAATTACCAACTAGTTTTAGCGTCAACCTCACCGTATCGTCAGCAATTGCTGGAAAAACTCGCTATTCCGTTTATCACCACACAACCCAATTGTGATGAAACCCCATTGAACAATGAAGAGCCAGAACAATTAGTTACTCGCTTAGCAACCAATAAAGCGCTCTCCTGCTCGCTTGACAAACCCAGCTTGGTGATAGGATCCGATCAAGTTTGCGTGATTGATGGAAAAATCGTGGGAAAGCCCCACCATCGAGAACAGGCCATTGAGCAACTACTCAACCAGAGTGGACGAGCCATCACTTTTTATACTGGGCTTGCGCTATACAACTCACTCACCCGAAATACTCAGGTGATCGTCGACACCTATACGGTTCATTTTCGTAGGCTAACCCATGAAGTAGCCGCTCGTTATGTCGACATAGAGCAGCCCTTTTACTGCGCTGGAAGTTTTAAAAGCGAAGGTCTAGGCATTGCTCTTTTCGAACGATTAGAAGGAGACGACCCCAACTCATTGGTCGGTTTACCTTTAATAAAATTGGTGACACTCCTTGCCAATGAAGGCGTATCGGTTTTATAGCGCAATCAGCTCGCGCCGACTAATTTAGTCGGCGCATTTTATCAAGTGCTTGCTGTAATTGAGCCTCTAACGGAGCGTGTATCTCCATTTTCTCCCCTGTCGCAGGATGCAAAAATAAAATATGTGCTGCGTGTAAAAATAACCGATTGATACCAAATTGAGCAGCATAAGCATCAAAACGGCGATCACCATAGCGGTCATCCCATGCGATGGGATGACCAACATATTGAGTATGCACTCGAATCTGATGGGTTCGTCCAGTAATAGGGCTTGCTTGGATTAACGTCGCTTGGGGAAATTTCTCTATAATTCTAAATCTGGTCTCTGAAGGCTTTCCTACTGGATTTACCCGCACAATACTATTGACTTCATTTTTTAATAAAGGTGCATTCACTACTTTATGCTTTGTCTGCCACTCTCCCATGACTAAGGCATAGTAATATTTCTGTACCGTTTTCTCTCGAAACTGACTCTGTAACTGACGTAATGCTGAACGCTTTTTGGCCACTAATAGAATTCCGGACGTATCTCGATCAATGCGATGAACTAACTCCAGAAAACGAGCCTGTGGGCGTAATGCCCGTAAGGCTTCTATCGCGCCAAACTTTAGTCCACTCCCCCCATGGACAGCCGTACCTGATGGCTTATTTAATATCAATAGGTGCTCATCTTCATAAAGAATACAGTCTTCTAATTCAGCGACCCGGTTTAGCTTGGTACTTAGCGCGGCGTTCGTTTGCTCTTTTATATCCACTGTGACAGGTGGAATCCGTACCACATCCCCTGCGGCGAGTTTATATTCGGCTTTGATACGCTTTTTATTCACTCGTACCTCACCTTTACGTAATATTCGATAAATTACGCTTTTCGGTATATTTTTTAATTGGTTACGTAAGAAGTTATCTATACGTTGACCTGCCATGTCATCGTCGATGTCGACAAATTGGACTTCAGTTCTCATTTCGTTCATGTGGGCATTTTAACGGTAATTTATGGAAAATCACGCTTTTCTTAACTAAGGAAAATAACTTGGTTGTCACCAATTCCAAACTAATTTGTTGAAAATAGCAGCAAGTGTCATTTATACGCGATTAATAAAGGTTTGCGTTATTGATAAAAATACAATTTCAACCGTTGGATTATGCTCCCTTACCGAGAAAACTGTGACATTTTTATCCAGCGTATGAAAAATTTAAGCGCTTTCTGATAATGCTGATTGCTGAGTTTACCAGTCACTGCTATAGTTCATGGCTGCAACGAGTCAAAAGGTTAAGCTTGATGTTTTATCTTTTTATTCGCAGCAAATTTGTGAGTAGTTCCGCTAAACATCAGTATGCAGCACGTGGCGTAAGACATCACTGATGAAAGCTTCTTGTTGCCCTACTCCTCGTCTTTTCATGTTGAGTACTCTCCGCCACTATGCGGATCACAGGCAATCGTATGCTTGTGATGACTGATGTGCCCTCAGAGCATCCCCTCCAGCCGGGAGGCTGTAACCAATAGCCATGGGATCTGGCACCATGAAAACGAAAAAAAGCAGCAAGAATAATAATCAAAACGAAGAAAATACAACGAGATTTTAAATGAAAAGAATGTTAATTAACGCAACTCAAAAAGAAGAGTTGCGTGTCGCCTTGGTCGATGGCCAGCGACTGTTCGATCTAGATATCGAAAGTCCTGGACATGAATCTAAAAAAGCTAATATTTACAAAGGACGCATTACCCGCATTGAACCGAGTCTAGAAGCCGCATTTGTTGACTACGGTGCCGAAAGACACGGATTCCTCCCCCTCAAAGAAATCGCCCGCGAATATTTTCCAGAAGGTTATAGCTATCAAGGCCGTCCAAGCATTAAAGAAGTGCTAAAAGAAGGTCAAGAAGTCATCGTCCAAGTGGAAAAAGAAGAACGTGGTAGCAAAGGGGCCGCATTAACGACTTTTATTTCTCTTGCTGGTAGCTACTTAGTGCTAATGCCGAATAACCCTCGTGCTGGCGGAATATCTCGTCGTATCGAAGGTGATGAACGCACGGAACTAAAGGCCGCTCTCAGCACACTAGTCTTACCACAAGGTATGGGGCTTATCGTCCGTACTGCTGGCGTTGGCAAAAGTGCCGAAGAGTTAGAATGGGATTTAAATGTCCTATTAAACCACTGGAGCGCGATTAAGCAAGCTTCTGAGTCTAATCCGGCTCCTTTCTTAATTCACCAAGAAAGTAACGTCATTGTCCGTGCAATTCGCGACTACCTCCGTCGTGATATTGGTGAAATTCTTATCGACAGCAACACCATCTATGAACGTGCATTAGAGCATATTCGTTTGGTTCGTCCAGACTTCGTCAATCGGGTGAAAAAATACGAAGGGGATGTACCACTATTTAGTCATTTCCAAATTGAAAGCCAAATTGAATCGGCCTTCCAACGTGAAGTTCGCTTACCTTCTGGCGGCTCTATTGTCATTGACCCAACAGAAGCACTAACCTCGATTGACATCAACTCCGCCCGAGCAACCAAAGGCGGTGATATCGAAGAAACGGCATTGAACACCAACTTAGAAGCCGCGGATGAAATTGCTCGTCAGCTCCGTCTACGAGATCTAGGAGGCTTAGTTGTTATCGATTTTATCGATATGACACCTGTACGCCACCAGCGTGAAGTAGAAAATCGCTTACGTGAAGCGGTTCGCCTAGATCGCGCTCGTGTGCAAATTGGCCGTATTTCTCGCTTTGGCTTATTGGAAATGTCGCGTCAACGCTTAAGTCCATCGTTAGCAGAGGCCAGCCACCATATTTGTCCTCGCTGCTCTGGTACTGGGGTTATTCGTGATAATGAATCACTGGCACTTTCTGTATTACGTCTGATTGAAGAAGAAGCTTTAAAAGATAATACCTCTCAAGTTCTAGCGGTTGTCCCCGTTTCTATCGCTTCCTACTTACTCAATGAGAAACGTCGTTCAGTAAACCATATTGAACGTAATCAAGCAGTGAAAATTACCATTGTTCCTAACTCTGATATGGAAACGCCTCACTTTGAAGTGATTCGTGTCCGTGAAGGTGAAGAACAAGAGATGCTTTCTTATTTAGTGCCTAAAAAGCTCGAACAACTGAAAGAAGCGGAAAGCAAAGAAGCTGCAGAAGTAGACGTTAAACCTAAACGTTTAGAAGAGCCTGTATTAAAAGGATTTGCAGCACCGGCGCAAACCGCTCCTGCCCCTCAACCCAAAACAGAGCAAGCCAAGGCCCCCACTGAGCAACCGACTAAACCTGGATTAATTAGTCGGGTATTAAGTGCATTATCAGGGCTATTTAGCCATGAGCCAACGGCACCTAAAGAAGATGAAACGCCAGCAAAACCGGAGCAAGAGAAGCCTTCTCAAGCTCGTCGTGAACGCAATGATCGCCGCCGTAACCCTCGAGATAAGAACCAACGACGTAAAGCGAATAACGAAGAAACCAACAGCAGTAAAAATAAAGCTGATAAAGAAAACGCCCCTCGCAAGGCACAGCAAGAGCGCAAACCCAAACAAGAACGTAGTGAGCAACCACGTCGTAATAAACGTGACAATGCACAGACGACAAAATTGCAAGAGCAAGGGCGTCAACTTGCTGAAGAGGCGTTGAAAGATACCGCAGTTCAACCAGAAACGGTTACTCAATTTGAAGTCAAAGAGTCAAAACCGGCTGTCATTAAAGAACGTCGTCAACGTCGTAAGTTGGAAAAATCAATTCGAGTGGTAAAAGATAACCCGGTATCAGCCATAGATAATGAAGCCAAACCGACCACCTCTGCTGTCAATACTCCTGAGTCCAAACCGGTTGAACAAGATCCAGCGATTGATACATTAGCTTCTGAAATATTGCCAAACGCCAATCATGGTAATGAAGGCAAAGAAGAACAAAAACAGCGTCGTAACCGTCGTTCACCTCGTCACTTACGTGCCAGTGGTCAACGTCGCCGTCGTGGTCGTGATCGTCGCCCAAATCCATTCCGCTTACGTAAAGGTGGGGTCGCTTCTCCTGAAATGGCTATGGGGAAAGTAATGCCTCGTTATGATTTAGCTAAGCCTAATCGTGAACAAAACCAGACACCACTGGTTACGACCGATGTCTCACCTCAAGCAACAGTAGAGCAAACGCCCTTACTCGGCGGCTTTGCTTGTCCAGAAATGGCCATGGGTAAAGTTATTCTGCGTCGGGAACCGACTACAGAGCTTATACAAAACGCAGAAGATCAATCATTGATCGTCGCTAATGCTCAACCCATTGCTGAATCTATCGATACTGAAAGTCAACATAGTGAAAATAATGAGTTAGTCATTAATGCTGGGTCGGTTAAGTCAGTAGAGCCGATAAGCTTAGATGTTGAGACAACACCAGTGACTCCTACGGAAGAAGTAGAAGACGCACCTGAAAGTGATCTGCTACCAGAGGAAGCTCCTATCGTGATTAATGAGCCTAAAGCTAAAACGGTTAAACGCAAAGCAGGACATGCGTTTGCGCCGATGGCTAAAGCGCCAGGCACTCATGATCTGAAGGAAATATCTGTCATCGCAGCGCCGTTACGCGATGATCGCTATCAGCCTAAAGGTGCCGGTAGTCAGGCCGCAAAAAATCAAGCAAGTGCTGAGATGGCAAAACCTCAGTCTTTCTAAGGTCAGGTTAAAACGCCCAAGGCTGCCAACAATGGCAGCCTTTTTTATGTTTCAACAACACTATCGCTCATAATCAAAAGCTTAAACTATCCAGTCAGCATCCTGAGAATAAGTCCTCTATCCTCCATCCTCAATCAGGATGATGAAGCCTCTAATTATCTAGCCAACACGATGACATCGACAGCTTTAAACCAACGTATCAACTCATTGATGGATCACCAATAACCAATTTTGTAATCTATCTTGCTAAGGCTGTATAAAAACGAAAATATATCGCTCTGATACCCAAACGACTTGAAGTTGCAGCTAGGCGGCAAGTGAGTGACAAATTTGTCTGGAACAAATTTGAACAGCCGTAGGCTGCCCTTTGGTGAGAGCCACGGATGGCTCTCATCATCCCCATGAGCATAGACAAACGATGTGATTGAGATAAACGAACGTAGCCTACATCGCTGCAGCTTCAAGTCGGAAGGGTATAGTGATTGAGAATCTACGGATGGTCGCTATCCTCTGATAAGCAAGAATAGGTAGGATTGAGGAAGAAAGAGCACACGAAAACAATCGACTAGTAGGATGCACGAATAAACATCATAAAAAATTAGGCTATCTTTCATTAAGCAAAAAGCCCTTCTGTTTTAGAGAAGGGCTTTTATATTTCATGAAGACATCTCGTGCTAGCGAAAACGTCTCACGAACTCAGCTTACTTTTTCTTTGCTGGTTTTTGGTCTTCTTTTTTCTTGATGACGGTTGTTCCTTCGAACGTTTCGCCTTCAACAAATGGTTTACCGTAGTACGCAGCAAGAAGAACATCTTTTAGCTCAGAAATCAGTGGGTAACGAGGGTTTGCACCAGTACATTGATCATCGAACGCTTCGACAGAAAGTTCGTCAACTTTTGCAAGGAAATCAGCCTCATTTACGCCTGCTGCTTGGATAGATAACGGAATATCTAGCTCTTTCTTCAACTCTTCTAACCAAGTCAATAAACGTTCAATTTTCTGAGCGGTGCGATCACCCGCTTGGCTCAAGCCTAGGTGGTCAGCCACTTCAGCGTAACGACGGCGTGCTTGTGGACGGTCGTATTGAGAGAACGCAGTTTGTTTGGTTGGGTTATCATTCGCGTTGTAGCGCACAACGTTAGAGATAAGCAATGCGTTCGCAAGACCATGTGGTATATGGAACTCTGCACCAATTTTATGGGCCATAGAGTGACATACACCTAAGAAAGCGTTTGCAAATGCTACACCTGCAATTGTCGCTGCGTTATGTACTTTTTCACGAGCGATTGGGTCTGCTGCGCCATTCTTATAGCTTGAAGGTAAGTACTCTTTTAGCATTTTCAAAGCTTGAAGTGCTTGGCCATCAGAGTATTCGTTAGCCAGAACAGAGACATAAGCTTCTAGAGCGTGAGTCACCGCATCATAACCACCAAATGCAGTAAGAGACTTAGGCATGTTCATAACAAGGTTCGCATCCACGATAGCCATGTTAGGTGTTAGCTCGTAATCAGCCAGTGGGTATTTCGCCCCAGTTGTATCGTCTGTCACAACTGCAAATGGGGTTACTTCTGAACCTGTACCGGAAGTGGTCGTGATGCAGACCAATTCTGCTTTCTGACCCATTTTAGGGAACTTGTAAATACGTTTACGAATATCCATAAAGCGCATAGCAAGCTCTTCAAAATGCGTTTCTGGGTGCTCGTACATTACCCACATAATTTTTGCTGCATCCATTGGTGAACCACCACCAAGTGCAAGGATAACGTCTGGTTGGAAGCTCATCATCGCATCAGCACCTTTCTTCACAACAGACAGCGTTGGATCCGCTTCTACATCAAAGAAAGTTTGCACCTCCATGCCTTGTGCTTTTAGCAAGCTAACCACATCGTCTGCATAGCCGTTATTGAATAAGAAACGGTCAGTAACGAGGAAGGCGCGTTTTTTACCTTCTAGATCACCAAGGGCAATAGGAAGGCTTCCACGACGGAAGTAGATAGATTTTGGAAGTTTATGCCACAACATGTTTTCAGCTCGCTTAGCCACTGTTTTCTTGTTGATTAAGTGCTTAGGACCGACGTTTTCAGAGATAGAGTTACCCCCCCAAGAACCACAGCCAAGCGTCAAAGAAGGTGCAACGTTAAAGTTGTATAGATCACCAATACCACCGTGAGTCGTTGGGATGTTAACAAGAATACGTGCTGTTTTTAGACGATCACCGAAGTAACGGATACGCTCTGCATTCACGTCTTGGTTTGTATATAGGCCAGAAGTATGACCAATACCACCGATTTCAACCATTTTCACAGCCTGGTCGACTGCATTTTCAAATGAAGAAGCACGGAACATACCCAATGTTGGAGACAGTTTTTCATGAGCGAATTCGTCATCATAAGAAACTTCGCCAATACCTTCACCGACTAAGATCTTAGTATCAGCAGGTACTTTCACTCCCGCCATTTCGGCGATTGCAGTGGCAGGCTGACCCACAATTTTTGCGTTCAATGCGCCATTAATTAGCAATACTTTACGGACTTTATCAGCATCTGCTTTACTTAAAACGTGAGCTTTATGTGTGGCAAAGCGCTCTTTCACTTCGTCATACACTTCATCCATTACAATAACAGCTTGCTCAGAGGCACAAACCACACCGTTATCGAACGTTTTAGACATTAAAATAGAAGCCACAGCACGTTTGATATCAGCAGTTTCATCAATAACAACAGGTACGTTACCCGCCCCAACACCAATTGCAGGCTTACCTGAAGAGTAAGCCGCTTTAACCATGCCAGGGCCACCAGTCGCAAGGATAAGTGCGATACCATCATGCTTCATCAATGCGTTAGATAATTCAACTGAAGGCTCATCAATCCAACCGATAATATCTTTTGGCGCACCAGCTGCTACAGCGGCATCAAGCACCAATTTCGCCGCAGCGTTGGTTGAATTTTTTGCACGTGGGTGTGGTGAGAAGATGATACCGTTACGAGTCTTCAAAGAAATAAGAGATTTAAAGATAGCGGTAGACGTTGGGTTGGTGGTAGGAACAATACCGCAGATAATACCAACTGGCTCTGCAATTGTCATGGTTCCGAGATTGTCGTCTTCTTCAAGAATGCCGCAGGTTTTTTCGTCTTTGTATTTATTGTAAATAAACTCTGACGCAAAGTGGTTTTTGATAACTTTATCTTCCACAATCCCCATGCCAGATTCCGCGACAGCTTGTTGCGCTAGTGGAATACGAGCTTGGTTTGCGGCTAGTGATGCAGCGCGGAAAATTTTGTCAACTTGCTCTTGAGAGAAAGTGGCAAATTCTGCTTGTGCTGCTTTAACGCGAGCAACGAGAGCATCAAGTTCAGCCAAATTAGTAACAGGCATAGTGAATCTCCTAAAAATAGAAAAATGTTAAAAACTCTTTATTAAATCGATAACCTGATGCTTTTCTATGGTCTTCATAACCTACCGAATCAGAGACTTAGTAAATAGCTTTCACGACTGAGTATAATATTTCACTGTTTGAAAAAAATTGACTCAGATCAGTTATCAAAAAGTAATTACGAGTTTAGGGGGAATACCGTGAAAAAACAACAGATAACACAATGAATTAAAAGAAAAACAAAACCAAGAAATAAGTATCCCAAAAACAAAGTTTACGCATCAAAAAACTAAAAAAACTACAACAATCTGTAAAAAAGTTTCATTTTTAAACAACACCCTCATTTGTGACCAACATTTCATGTGCTACTTACCAGTATATAAAAGCAAGCTTAACTCTCCACTGTTGTCACTATTTTTTCGCTAAAGTGTGCTAACGTTAACAAACTTTCCACACCAACTCACCCATTAGCCATCAATTGCAACAATTTATTTACACTATTCTTTAACGATTAGTTTTCTTAATCATGAGCAAACCAATACGATAGTTTTTTTCATTCGTGATTTTGCGCAGATTAGCATACATTACGCGCGCTTTATTATCTTCTTATGATCGCCAAGAGAACCTTTCATGTATCTTGAACTTGCTATTTTTCTTCAATTCTTTTTAGGCTTGGTTGCTGCCGTTAATCCAGTCGGCATTATGCCGGTGTTTGTCTCCTTAACCAGCCATATGACTGCGGAAGAAAAAAACAAAACCGCAGCGACCGCCAATATAGCAGTAGCCGTGATTTTGATTACGGCCCTACTCGGCGGACAAGTCCTGTTGGATATGTTTAGCATTTCGCTCGATTCCTTCAGAGTCGCGGGAGGCTTGTTATTGATCAGCATTGCATTCTCAATGATGAGCGGGAAACTGGGGGAAGATAAACAAAATAAACAAGAAAAATCGGCGCATATCAGCCGGGAACAAATCGGAATCGTGCCTATTGCGATGCCTTTAATGGCGGGCCCTGGTGCCATTAGCTCAACCATTGTTTACAGCGCACGCTATCCAGGCATATTAGACACGGCTGGCATTGCATTAACCATTGCCGTTTTCAGTCTCAGCTCTTGGTTACTATTTCGCTCAGCACCTTATATTATACGCATCCTTGGGCAAACCGGCATCAACGTGATCACCCGGATTATGGGGCTAATTTTAGCAGCATTGGGCGTGGAGTTCATAGCCAACGGTTTGCGCAGCCTTTTCCCTGGCCTCGCTTAGATACCGATTATTCATTATCACATAGTTACAAATTAAGACACGGTTACAAATTAAGAAAGCGCCCAATGCGCTTTCTTAATAATCATTCAACATAGCGGAAATCATTTTTCAGCGAGGATAATTCGCAACGTTCGACGCAATGGCTCGGCTGCTCCCCACAAAAGCTGGTCTCCTACCGTAAAGGCATTGAGAAAATCATCCCCCATCGACATTTTACGTAAACGCCCGACAGGGACAGAAAGCGTCCCCGTCACTTTCGCTGGGCTCAGTTCACGCGCAGTAATATCACGCTCATTTGGAATCACTTTAACCCACTCGTTATGTGAAGCGATCATCTCTTCAATTTCATCGAGAGGGACATTTTGTTTTAACTTGATAGTTAACGCTTGAGAGTGACAACGCATAGCTCCGATACGAACACACGTTCCATCAATTGGAATGGGTGAATCCTGCAAGCCTAAAATTTTATTGGCTTCAACACCAGCTTTCCACTCTTCTTTGCTCTGTCCATTCTCACGCTTCACATCAATCCATGGGATGAGTGAGCCAGCCAAAGGCACGCCGAAGTTGTCGGTTGGGAACGATGAGGAACGCATCGTTTCCGCGACTTTTTGGTCGATATCCAAAATTGAACTCGCAGGATTTGCAAGCTCTGAGCTAACTGAATCATTTATCACGCCCATTTGTGAAATCAGTTCACGCATGTTTTGTGCGCCAGCTCCAGATGCAGCTTGATAAGTCATGGCACTGGTCCATTCAACCAATCCTTTCTCAAATAAGCCTCCAAGCCCCATTAACATCAAACTAACCGTACAATTACCGCCAACAAAGGTGTTCGTTCCCTGATGGATACTTTGTTGAATTTGATTAAAGTTGACAGGATCTAAGGTGATGATAGCTTCAGGATCCATGCGTAACGTTGATGCAGCATCAATCCAATAACCTTTCCATCCGGCTTGTCGAAGTGCCGGATAAACTTTTTCTGTATATCCACCACCTTGGCAAGTAATTACGGCATCTAACTGCTTCAAACTGTCGATATCAAACGCATCTTGTAACACGCCTGCATCTTTACCAAAGTTAGGCGCAGCAATGCCAATTTGTGATGTACTGTAAAATACCGGCTCGATGAGATCGAAGTCTTTTTCTTCCACCATACGCTGCATCAGTACTGAACCGACCATGCCACGCCAACCCACTAAACCTACTCTCATTACACTAACTCTCCGTGTGTTCAAATAAAAAAACTGCCACCCACATCTATAAGTGGTTCAATCTAAAATCTCAACATTTGATTACGTTAATTTGAGACTTTATTTTCTATCTACTGTGCTTTAACACTGTTTTAAGTTCAACCCCCTAATAAAGCTTATCTTTTCTTTTTTTAGAGTTTATTAATTAAAAGTTTACTTAATTATTGATATTTAGTTACACGAAAACACCACACTACAAACTTTTTTATTTCATTAAATTTGCCAACTAGCAACATTTAAGCCTACAAAACAACCACTTTATCGATATAAATCACAACAGTTATCATTGAATTCGATATATTATTCCTTTTAATGTAAAGTCTATTCGAACTGATAAGGACGCCCAATCTCCTTAGTATTATCATCGAACACGAGGTTCTAAACATGACACAGGCCCCACCACGCTTACCCAGTTTGCTACAAGTGATTGTTGCACTGGGTCTGTTTTTATTATTGGCTTTTTCGTTTACGGCTAAGTTTGATTTGCCCATCCAACTCGCCCTTTATATTGGCTGGTTTATTATTATGGTGCTCGGTATTCGTCTTGGTCACCAATACAAAGCATTAGAAAAAGCCGCCTTGAATGGCATTTCCAATGGATTAGGCGCTGTATTGATTCTTCTTGCGGTTGGTGCTCTTGTTGGTACTTGGATCGCTGGCGGGATTGTTCCAACCATCATTTATTATGGATTAAAAGCCATTCATCCATCGATTTTCTTACTTGCCACCATGATTATTTGTTCTCTCACCGCGTTAGCAACCGGAACCTCTTGGGGAGCGGCTGGAACCGCTGGGATCGCCATGATGGGAATCGGACAAGGGCTCGGCGTTCCCGCCCCCGTGACGGCTGGTGCTGTTTTATCTGGATGTTACTTTGGCGACAAAATGTCACCTTTGTCCGATTCGGTTATTCTCGCTTCATCAATGTCTAACGTTGAAGTGGTGGAACACATTAAAGGCATGTTGCCAATCGCGTTAATTAGCTACATTATCACCGGAATCATGTTTACCTTATTTGGGTTTCATTATGCGGGTAATGTCGATATGTCGCAGGTCCAATCCGTTATCAATGCGATGGAAACACAGTTTTATATCACGCCTTACTCTTTTATTCCGGTGTTGATTGTTTTGGGCCTTCTCGCTATGCGTATGCCATCTTTCCCTGTGATTAGCTTTGGGTCACTGCTTGGCATTATCTGGGCGATAATGATTCAAGATGTCGAATTTCTTCCTGCATTTAATACAGCATGGGCACCATTTAGCATTTCTTCTGGCGTTGACTTCATTGATTCAATCTTAAATCGTGGGGGTATGTCATCCATGCTCGGATCGGTGGCTGTGATTATTTTTGGCCTTGGCTTTGGTGGCTTGCTTGATAAAGTCGGCGTGTTAGAAACCATTGCCAAACTATTTGAACGTCGCGTGACAAATAGTGGTTCACTAGCAACCAGCACCATTGGTACTGCATTTATGGGTAACATCTTTGGGTCAGCAATGTATGTCTCGCTGATTCTTACCCCTAAAATCTGCGCCAAAAACTATGACCGTTTAGGCTATCAACGTAAAAATCTATCCCGCAATGCTGAATTTGGCGGCACGCTCACTTCCGGTATGGTGCCATGGAGTGACAATGGTATTTATATGGCTAGCATCTTAGGGGTGGCGACGCTCTCTTACGCACCGTTTATGTGGCTTAGCTTTGTTTGTATTGCCGTGACCATTTTCACTTCATATATGGGATGGTTTGTTGACAAATGTGAACCAAGCGTAACAGCCTGTACCGAGAATACGGACGAAGCAGCCGAGTTACAACGTCAATCGATCTAATCTTAAACTCACCAAGATCAAAAAGGAGCGTCTCCGCTCCTTTTTCTTCGTGGTATGACCGATTATGACTGACTTTTTCTCGTTAATTGTTCACGTAAATTGGGAGGAGTCCCTTTGATGGTCAACGTATCGGTTTCTGGATCGTAAAAAACTCGCTCTCCCATTAATAAACTATCAAAACTAATATTAAGCCCGCCCCCCGCGCCTACATACTTGGTCAGTTTTCTGACCGCAGAACGATCGCCAGGAAAACTTTCTTCTAACTCATAACCGTGTTCACGAGTAAATTCAAAAAAGCTCGTTCCATCTTGGCTTGATGGTAATTCCCCCGAAAGTTCTTTGACCTGAACTTCATCCCCCGATTTAATTTGATCATTACAGTAGTCGTAAACTTGTTTTTTATAACTGATCGCCTCTTCTTTTTCTAATTTAGCATCGGTACAAAAATCTTCCACGGCTTGCATAAGCACTAAATTCTGTTGCTTGGGATCCAATCCGATCTCTGCTTGTAAGAAATCCAAGAAAAAATCTGACACTTTACGCCCCACCCGACCTTTAATGTAGGAAAGATAGCGATTAGAATCCTTATCCGTTTCAAAACTAGACAGATCAATCCTTGCTGCTATGTCCATTTTGCTAATGTCTAAGTAATCTGTGGCGCTAATATCTAACCCCTCAGTCACCTTTAAGCTTTGGTTAAGTGGCAATAAACCGATAAATAAAAAGTGCGTCGCTAACGATTGATATTCTGCAAACACAAGAATACCTTCATCGGCGAATGGGTATTTGATCAACTCATTTTTTAGTTTCTGAGCACTCATTTGAGAAAACGTATAAAAATCTTGCTCACCTTTGCGCAAAGCGTTTAACCAACCTAGGACATCACTGTCGGATTTAAACGACCCAAACCCCTTCCCGGCTTTCGCGTTAAAAACGCGATGCAGCTCAGCGACTAGTTTTTCGGTCGCGGTATCGTTATCAAGCGATTGAGTCCGGTAATTAACCATTAACTCATCGTTATCGTTTTTACATAATTGATGCAAAATGACATTAGAAAGGTGCAAACTCATAGTGAAATAATCGTCGTACTGGTTTCAGTTGTAAGGCATAGTAGGTTATCATAAGCCGCTTTTACTATCATCTATAGAGTCTTTATGCCAATTACATCGAAATACAGTGACGAACAAGTTGAAACGATCCTGACCGAAATCGCGGCCGTGCTTGATAAACATCATGCGTCTCCAGAACTCACGCTGATGATCGCTGGTAACATTGCTACCAATGTACTCAATCATGATGTAGCCAGTTCCCAACGTAAAGCCATTGCAGAGAAGTTTGCTCAGGCATTAACTTCATCTTTACAAAATTAATTTCATTCACAACACTGGATAACTAGAAAAACCCATGGTAGATAGCGGAAACACATACGGCGAGCGAGTATCACGTTTAGTAAGCTGGGGGCACTGGTTTGCTTTCTTTAATATTATTGCAGCCATGCTTATCGGTACGCGTTATATTACTCAGACACCATGGCCAGACACGCTGTTAGGGCAATTTTATCTCGTCTTTTCTTGGGTGGGACACTTTGGTTTTTTAGTCTTTGCGCTTTATTTACTCGTTCTTTTTCCGCTTACTTTTGTTATTCCATCACGGACATTATTCCGTTTTTCTGCGGTCTGTTTTGCTACATTAGGTTTAACCGCTCTTTTAATTGATACGCAAACCTATCAAACCATTAATTTGCATCTCACCCCGGTTGTATGGGAACTATTGTTCAGCGATGAAAGTAGTATTAGTACCGATCTACAGCACTTGTTTGTCGTTCTACCTTTGATCTTTTTACTACAACTGGCGTTATCTGAGTGGGTATGGCGAAAACAACGCAAGCTTTCTCATAAACGCATTGGACGACCTTTAGCAGCGGTGTTTTTTGTTAGCTTTATCACCAGCCATATCATTTATGTTTGGTCGGATGCTTATTTCTATGCCCCCGTTACCAGTCAAAAATCCAACTTTCCCCTCTCCTACCCCATGACAGCCAAATCCTTTATGGAAAAGCATGGCTTATTAGATAGAGATGAATACTTAAAGCGGCTAGAAGAGAATAAAAACAACGTTGATTTAGTCAATTATCCGTTGGAAAAAATTGAATTTGGCCGCAGAGCGAACCATCTAAACATCGTCATTGCTAGTGTGGATAACCTACGTGCTGATGTTGTGACGCCGCAATTAATGCCAAATACTTATCGGTTTGCCAGTCATGCACTGACTTTTAATAATCATTTTAGTTCTAGCAATGATATGTATGGCATGTTTGGCTTGTTCTATGGCTTACCAAGCAGCTACGCCAGCAGTATTAAGGTTCAAGGTGCATTACCCGTTTTGGTTAATACCCTGCAAGAGCAGAAATATGAGTTTGGCTTATTCAGTAGCGATAACTTTTCAGATCCTCTATTCCAAGAAACCGTCTTTCGTGGGTTACCGCTTACCAAGTTATCTTTTGAGGCCGATATCAGTCATGATCAACAAACGATTCTACGCTGGGCGCAGTGGGCTCAAGAACAAAATTCACCTTGGATGAGTTTTATAGAACTGACTACTGTTAGTCAATTTAATAGTATGGCCAGCAATAATGAGAAATCAAACACGACCGAGAGACTTCGTCACAGCTATTACGAATCGGTGACGCAAGCCGATCACGAATTAGCCCAATTATTTGCTCAGTTAAACGAGTTGCAGCTACTCGATAACACCATTGTGGTCATCACCTCTAACCACGGTACAGAATTTAATGAAACCAAAACCAATAGCTGGGGAGCGAACAGTAATTACAGCCGCTACCAATTGCAGGTTCCAATGATTATCTACTGGCCGGGCAAAGTCCCTACCACATTTACTCATCAAACCAGCCATTTAGACTTCTCGGTCACTTTATTACAAGATTTACTAGGGGTATCTTCCAACCCAAGTGACTTTAGCAGTGGCAAAAATTTATTTAATGAAAACCGACGACGTTGGATACTCGCTGGTGACTCACGCGAGTTAGCACTTATTACTGACCAGCATACAACCGTAATAGATAAATTTGGTAATTTTAAGCTGTATGATGAAAACTATCAGCGATTAACCGATCAAAATCCGACGCTACCTATTTTGATGCAAGGGCTAACCGAATTGCAGCGTTTTTATTCAAAAGATAATTAAATCATAACTTTAAGCTTTTTTCGGCTTGACGATGACAATAAAAATAAGTACATTACGCCCATCGGACTGTAGCGCAGCTTGGTAGCGCACCGTCATGGGGTGTCGGGGGTCGGAGGTTCAAATCCTCTCAGTCCGACCATACACCTAAAAAAAGAGAGCTTCGGCTCTCTTTTTTTTTATCAGAGGGATAAATAATCACTCTTGTAACCGTGAAATCATCCCCCTCCCTAAATAAAAAGCTAGTAGTACGGAGAGGGAAAAGACTTAGGCCCTATTAGGATAAGTTTTATTATGCTGCGGTATGCTTTTTCTGGGTGTGTTGATAAAACTCAACCTCCATTGCTGGTTCAGTATAATTACCTAGAATTATATCTGCTGCTTTTTCTGCTACCATCATGGTGGGAGCATAAAGGTTGCCATTGGTTATTGCCGGGAAGATAGAGGCATCAACCACGCGCAGGTTTTTAACACCATGAACATTAAGCTCAGCGTCCACTACAGCCATATCGTCATAACCCATTTTACAGGTACAACTTGGATGATACGCACTTTCGCCATCGCGGGAAACAAAATCCAGAATTTCCTCATCAGTTTGAACTGAAGGTCCCGGAGCTAACTCCTCACCACGCAGATGATCGAAAGCGGGCTGTTCAATAATGTTTCTGGTGCAACGAATCGCTTCAACCCACTCCTTGCGTTCTTGCTCTGTTGACAGGTAGTTAAACAGAATAGCGGGCTTCTGATCCGGATCGTTTGACTTTATTTTAACATGCCCGCGAACATCAGTATTCATCGGTCCAACGTGTAGTTGAAAACCATGCCCATCCCGCGGTGCGCTTCCATCATAACGAATTGCCAGTGGAAGGAAGTGATATTGCAGATTCGGATAAGCGACTTCATCATTACTACGTATAAACCCACCAGCTTCAAAATGGTTTGTCGCGGCGTCTCCCTTACGTCGGAACAACCAGTCGAAGCCTATTTTAGGCTGGTTATACCATTTTAGTGCAGGATAAAGACTAACAGGTTCTTTACAAGTGTACTGAACATAGAGTTCAAGATGATCCTGAAGGTTCTCGCCAACGCCAGGCAAATGATGAACAGGGTTGATTCCTAACGCGCTAAGCTCTTCCTCATTGCCTATACCAGAAAGTTGTAAAAGCTTAGGTGAGTTAATGGCCCCCCCACATGAGATAATCTCCTTCCCGTAAACCGTGCGGGCTTTCTTACGGCGTTTGAACTCGACACCGATTGCAGTTTTACCATCAAATAGGATACGGCTAGCTGTTGCACCCGTTAGTACAGTCAGGTTTTTACGATGCTTTACCGGATGCAGATAAGCACGGGCAGCACTTAATCGACGGCCGCGATATATGTTTTGGTCAAATGCAGAGAAGCCTTCCTGCTGATAGCCATTAACATCATCGGTTAACGGGTAACCCGCTTCCTGTGCTGCTTTAAAAAATGCATCAAACAGTGGGTTATTACAAGCAGCAGTTGAAATAGCAAGCGGACCGTTGTCACCGTGATATTTATCGGCCCCTTTTAGGCGGGTTTCAAATTTCCGGAAGTAAGGTAAGCAGTGCTTGTAGTCCCAGTTTTCCAGACCTTTTTCACGACCCCATTTTTCATAATCCATTGCGTTTCCGCGAATATAGATCATGCCATTAATACAACTACTACCACCAAGTACCTTACCTCTTGGTTGAGCAATTTTACGGTTGTGCATATGTGGCTCAGGCTCTGATTCATAAAGCCAGTTATACGTACTATCTGTTAGCAAGTAAGTTAGTGCTGCTGGCATATGAATACGGAAGTCAAACCGATAATCCGGGCGACCCGCCTCTAATACCAATACTTTATTTTCAGGATTTGCACTCAATCTGTTTGCTAATACGCAACCAGCCGAACCCCCACCCACGATTATATAATCGAAAGTCTTCTTTGCCATTTAATTACCTCTTATTTTTCTGTGCCGGTATTTGTCTGTTTCCGGTTTAAAATGAATTCTTATCTAGAGCTTCGGTCTAAACACTCTTGTAACAATAAGTAGTGTTGGCTAATCGACGCCTGCAGCTTAAGTGGTTCTTTATCGATTATTTTTTCCGCTGTATAACGCCAGTTTTTTACTGTTTTCTTCAAAAAATCACGATCGGAATAAAGATTGTTATCGTAAGAACCAAAACCCTGCTGCATCGCATGCATCACCCACTCAAAAACGTTGTTGTTCGCCATTTCAGCCAACAACAAGTTGAGTTTTCGGTCTGTTTCTGCAAGGTCACAAAAGTTCAGAGGCTCTTGAGCGCTGGATAGCTCCAAACGGTCAATTAGCTCCAACATACGCTTTTTCTGTTCTTGAGTTGCACGTAACATAGCTAACAGTGCAATGCTCTGGTCTATACTTTCCCTAAACTCTGCAATTTCATTAGCACCAATGCGTTTTTGCTTAAGAAACAAGGCAAGTGATTCGCTGATATTAGAAACGTCTATTTGTTTGATAAATGCCCCACCTTTGGGGCCTTTACGTATTTCAATCAGTCCCTTTTGTTTCAAAGCTCTAATCGCTTCCCTGATAACACCCCGCCCGGTTTCAAACTGAACTTGTAACTCCCTTTCGCTTGGAAGGCAGTCTCCAGGAAGTAATGTTTCATTTAGGATTCTAGACTCAATTTGAAGAGCGATATCCTCACTTGCCCGCCCAATCTGAGCTGGCGTAAACAAACGTTCTACTGTCGATTTTTTTGTCACTTTGTTACCTATATCTATCTATATCGTTTGCTACGAGCCTATTGGTACTACCAATAGGCTAACAATAAAGCTGGTTATCTTTCAAGTTGGCTAATTTTCATAAACTTTTTAAATTATTGGTACTACCTTAATTGATTGGCGTATTTAACTTATTGATCTTTATTGGATTATGCCACCAAAAAGCCATCAAAACGAAAGGTTTGTCCGCTAATGATTTAATGGGTAAACTTTACCGAAAATATTAATTAAAACATTATAAAACAATAAGTTGAAAGTTTTTTGATTTCTTTTTAATTTATTTGAGTTCAAACCAATTGAATTTGATCTATCGCTTCTGATATGCAAAAGTAATTAAACATCTAACAAAGAGAACTTTTTTCAATATGACATCACTTTATATTCACGGAAAAGAATTTTGCGCCACCTCTGGAGAGAGTTTTGGGACGTATAACCCTGCAACAGGAAAGCTTCTGAGTGAGGTGGATCAAGCCTCAGAGCAGGATATAGAAGCAGCTATCGACTCTGCACAGAAAGGCTTCCTGCAGTGGTCCGCACTTTCTGGCGCTGAAAGAGGGCGAATCTTGATGCGTGCCGTTGCCATTTTAAGAGAACGGAATGATGAGTTGGCTAAGTTAGAAGTTCAAGACACAGGAAAGCCACTTCAGGAAGCGATTGAAGTAGATATCGCAACGGGCGCGGATGTTATCGAATATTACGCCGGTTTAGCCGCAGGCCTTCAGGGGCAACAGCAAGAACTGGGAAAAGACCAGTTTTTCTATACTCGTAGGGAGCCTCTTGGGATTTGCGCCGGTATAGGGGCGTGGAATTATCCCATGCAGATAGCGATGTGGAAATCAGCACCAGCGTTAGCAGCTGGTAACGCTATGATTTTCAAACCATCAGAAGAGACTCCTCTTACCGCTATCAAATTAGCTGAGATTTTTACTGAGGCCGGAGTTCCTGATGGCGTTTTCAACGTTGTTCAGGGGGATTACCGTGTGGGCCAAATGCTGTCCCGCCACCCTGAGATCGCAAAAGTGTCTTTTACTGGTGAATGTTCAACCGGTAAGAAGGTCATGGCAGACGCGGCAGGAACATTGAAGCAAGTAACAATGGAGTTGGGTGGCAAATCCCCGCTGATCATTTTTTCTGATGCCGATCTTGAAAGTGCCATCAACGGAGCCATGCTGGCAAATTTTTATACTCAAGGAGAAGTCTGTACCAATGGCACGCGAGTCTTTGTTCACGATGATATCTATGACGAATTTCTCACCCGCCTAGCCCAACGAACTAAGAAGCTGATCATCGGCGATCCGATGGACATGCAGACTCAGGTGGGAGCACTCATTTCTACTGAACATATGCACAAGGTTCTTGATTTTATTGAGCAAGGTAAAGCAGCCGGTGCACGTTTAATTGCGGGCGGTGAGCGCGTAATTCAGGCCCCACTAGATAAAGGTAATTTCGTGCAACCCACGATATTCGCGGACTGTGAAGATGACATGCCACATGTCAAAAATGAGATTTTTGGTCCAGTGATGTCTGTATTGCGCTTCTCTGATGAAGACGAAGTAATCCGTCGCGCCAACAATACAGATTATGGTTTGGCTGCTGGATTGTTTACTCAGAACCTATCGCGAGCTCACCGTGTTATAGCACAACTTGAAGCCGGTATCTGCTGGGTTAATACCTGGGGAGACTCTCCGGCCGAAATGCCCGTAGGTGGATATAAGCAATCCGGTGTAGGCCGTGAAAATGGCCCGGAAACGCTCAACAGTTATACCCAAACTAAAAGTGTCCTAATTTCATTAAAAGATCTGGGATCACCATATCAATAGACAATGCCACTCAAGCAAAAGAAGGGATTATGCCTAGCTACTCTCTTCTTATTCTATTTCATATCAGCCTGAGCGATTTTCGCAAACGGCTTAATTCGCCAAGCCCAGTTGCTCAGGTTTTAATTATCGTCCGCACGATACTTAAGGCCTGATGATACATGGTCTGTCACTGACGGCTGAGGTGTGGTCAACAAAACATAATAAGGAATAAATTGTGTTTCATCTCAATAATAAGGAGTCCAGGTAATGACCATTTGGTTATCCATCGGGATATTATTTACTTTTTCTACGATCGTCTTTGTTCTTTTACGATGGGGGAACATGAAGTGTGTCGGTGTCACACCGGTCAGGACTTTTGCTTTCATTGCTATTCTATTTACATCTGGCCTAGATGTGGGATTGATTATGTTCCCGCTAACAGAGTTTGCCGGTTACGCCGACCTTGCAACCAATCCAGAGTACGGGTTCAGTAATCCTCTGGCGATTGAGTTTGGTTTCTGGGCGTTTTTTATTTGGGCGTTCTATTTTCTAACTTGCTTTTATTTTTGCGTGATTGAACCGAGAGTTAAGTTTTTTGAGATCCCGTTAGTTAAATTCATCAACAACCTAGTGATCATTGGCACTTCTGCATTCACGGCTTATCTATTACTGGCTAACTTACCGTGGTACCTGCCAGAGCTTGGCGATGGCGAGAGTATCGTCGGTACCTTCTACCTGGTTGTGTTCGCAGTGATTGCTATTTCGGTCTATTCTAGTACCAGCATTCGCTATGTGCGAGTGTTGAGTTTGGGTAGTAGTTGGTTGTTTTTATCACTAATTGTCATGATGTGGAGCACCGCTTTTCTGTCTGAAACGTCTAATGTAGGTGAGTTCTTTACTACGATCGCACTGTTGGGAGACTATTTTACCAACTTAGAGCATTTCATATTGCCAATTAATGACTACCATGAATTTTATCTGTATTGGTGGTTTGCCTGGAGTATCATGATCGGTCAATTTACCTCCCGCTTTGTCGGCGGTATGCGTACCTATCAAGTGCTAATTGCGATGATGGTGTTACCGTCAATACCCATCGCTATCTGGTTTAGCGTTCTTTATTACTACAGCGCCAACGCTATCCCTATTTCTAGCTTCTATAACCTAGCGATGGTATTTGTTGGTGTGACTTTTGTGATTAACTCGCTTGATTCACTGGTTCGCCTGTATACCGACAACTTGAACCTGACTGTCAAGCGCTTCGGTAAAGTGAAATATGTCGTTGGGAATATCACCTTTCTAAGCGGCCTGACTCTACTCTTTAAGCTGGACTTTCTGCAGATCCAGTGGGTAGGGGCACTAGCTATAGCACTTGTGCTGGCCTGCTTTAGTTATATTTTGGTTTCGCATTATCGTAAAGTTGCAGCTATTGATTCATCACCAGCAGAGAACAAAATAGACTTCCACAAAATTGAACTGGTTAACTAGAAACTGACAAGGAGGCCATGAGCCTCCCCCTTACCCTTTGCTTACAGGAAAGTATAGGGAACGTTCATCTAGGGCATTTTATCAAACGGGCTCTCTGTACCACTACACAAAATTATTTGTGAGGTTTTAATCTATCAGGTAAGTTTTGTATGTGATCTTCCCAATTGTCACCGATCATGCAAAACTGATCCACTAACGATCATCGAAAACTGATCCACTTGGTATCATCCGTTTATTTTTTATACGGGTGATTTATGTTAACCAAGGAGACATTTGTGGATATTCATGTTCGCTTTGCACAAGGCCAAAGCATTCGTAACATTGCCCGTCAATTAGGCATTTCTCGTAATACCGTAAAACATCATTTGCAGCAGCATCAGATGCCCTCTTACGCGCAACGAGCAAAA
>NZ_WXWH01000007.1:0-48403 GCF_009904905.1 Vibrio sp. V30_P3S12P165
TTATAATAAAAGGAATTAATATGAAACTACAAAAATCCTCATTGTTTATTGCGGTTATGATTGGTTTAATGGGATGTCAATCAACATCCGAGTCTAGTGTTGTAGAAGAAACAGTAACCAATTTATCGCCACAAGAGACGATAGACTTTATGTCCCGTTGTGATAATCCAGATAGCCTTGCCTCAGGCCCTATCAAACAGCCGCTGTATGTGGTTGGCAGTTTCCCTGATGCTGAATGGAAACATGTATCAGCTCGACAATATCATTATAAGGGAAATAACTTTTATCAAGCCGTGACGGTTGAAAAAGAAGGTGGTTATAAAATGCAGTATGCGACCGAACTTTGGTCACCACAATTTACCGCCAAAGGCCGACGACTTAATGTCGGTGAGTTAACAGAATTAACATTCGGTGGATATGGTACCGATACCATGGTAGACATTAAGCAAGCCGGTAAATATGTTTGGAGTCTACAATTTGATGAAAAAGGTAAACCACTTAACGTCATGGTTAACCCTTGTAAATAATTATACCCTTTCTACTTGAATCTGCAGTGGCTTGGCTACGTTTGTTCACCCTAACCACATCGCCTGTCTATGCTCATGGGGATGATGAGCGCCATCCGTGGCTCTCAACAAAGGCCAGCCTACGGTTATTCAAATTTGTTCCAGACAAATTTGTCACTCACTTGCCGTCGACCTGCAACGCCAAGTTGTTTGGGTATAGCTTTATTTCAACTCACTAAAATACAGTAAGGCTATTTTCATCGCTTGCTGTATTTTAGCTCTATTCGATTATTCCAATGAAAAATAAATTATATAAACGATTAAGTTTAATATCAGCGATTAGCTTGATATTAATTGGTTGTTCTTGGTCTGATGATCAAGAAAATCCAGATACAAGTGGTGATTTAAAACATTATGCGTGCTCGACCCAAGTCGCAGAAAAAACTAATACATTAATGACTTATCAAATCATGGTCGAAAGCTTTGTCGATGGTGATCCCAGTATTGGCCATGGGACAGGGTATGGGACGAGCGACCATAACGGGGATTTACAAGGCATTATTGATGCGTTGGATTATATTCAAGCATTAGGCGTGAATGCGATTTGGTTGACTCCGATATTTGAATCTCAGCCGATAGCAGGACAAGATCATTGGGCTGATCGCCTAGATGCAACCGGCTATTTTGCGACCGATTATTTTAAAATAGATCCCCGTTTTGGGGATTTGGCCACCGCGAAAACCTTAGTGGATGAAGCGCATAAAAGAGGGTTATACGTTTTCTTTGATGGGGTCTTTGGCCATCATAAACAAGGCTTAATTAAACCTTCACCTTCTGGTTTACTGCCTGCGGGGGGAAATAACCCGGTTGATTACCCAGCAAGTTTGGCGTTTTATAAAGAAGTGGCAACTTATTGGATCGAACAGCTTCGTATTGATGGTTGGCGGCTTGATCAGGCTTATCAAGTCCCGCTGGCAGATTGGGTTCAAATTCGTCAAGCGGTTGAACAGGCTTCTCAACGCGTTACTTATATTAATGCCGATGGCGTTGCCGTCAATCCATTGGGGTATATGGTGGCCGAAGTCTGGAAAGGTGAATCTGACATTGCTCGTCAAGCTTATGGCGAAGCACAAACCCCAGCGCTATGCTCTGCGTTTGACTTCCCGATGCGTTATCGAATCGTCGAAACGCTCGCGGTCAATGAAAGTGGTGTCGGTGGAAAGGGGGCGCAATGGCTAAATAATGGATTTACGACACACGACCAATACCCCGCACACGCTCAGCCTAACCTAATGCTTGGGAACCATGATTTAGTGCGCTTTGGGGATTTATTGCAACGCGGTGGACTTGCTCAACCCAATGATGTGGATTATTGGCTGCGCCACAAAGCCGCCTTTGCTTTCCAAGCCGCTTATACCGGGCCAATTACACTCTATTATGGTGAAGAAATTGGCGATCAAGTGGATAATTTTGCTGCGAAAGAAGATAACCAAACGTGCGTAATACGTGGTGTCTGTGACGATCATGTCGCTCGCAGCAGTGCAAAAATTGACGGCGTCAATGCAACGCTTGATGCAAACCAAATGGATTTAAAAGACTACGTTGCATCATTACTGGCACTACGAGCTAGGCATCCCGCCCTTTATCAAGGTTCTAGAACTCATTTACTTGCCGATGAAACCCGTTATGCGGATCTCAAACAATCAGGTGACGATCGAGTGTTATTTTTATTAAATACCTCTCAAGAAACCAAGCAGTTTTCTTTTTCTGTTGCAGAGCTTGGTTCCTCGGTTGAGCTTATTGACTTACTTGTTGACGGTACAAGCATTGCCCCTAGCCACGGTAATTATACGATTGTGATGGAGCCCTTACAGGCTCGTTTTTTACAGGTTCAAGCGACAAACTAACTCGATATGGCAACCTCTGTTTGTTGACGCTGAGGTTGCCGTATTGGTTTCTCCTAAAGTCGATATTTTTACTTTGAAGATTGTTATCTCTGGGTATGTCATGTAGCCCAAATGATCAGCTGGATGCGACGCTCTTTTTTCTTATTGAACCTACAACAAATTCTTGACGAGGAAAAAGGAGAATCGATTGGGGAATAGGCCGATATACAGTAAGCTTACAGGGAGTGAAATAAGGAATAAAACTCTATTCATGACAGTAATTCGACGACTTTGCTCGTGTCATTGTCGTTAGGTGGAACTTTGCTAGATCAAAAGAAACGATTGAATAGAGATGGAACCGTCAATAAAAAGAGATGATATGAATACCATTGGTATGGCAATTGGTGCGGCTGGGCTTTCTCTAATTCTAATTTTTGTTTGGATGATTTCATTATCGATCCGTAAAAAGCGTTTAGAAGAAGAGAGAAAAGCTCGGGAAGAGGCCTATCGCAAAGCACTCGATCGAATGCGTGAGCAAGAACGAAAAGAGCGTTTGTTTAAAGCTGAATCCGGCCATGTACCGACTATCTTATATTTAGCCAAAGAAGCCGAGCGAACCAATTTAAAAGAAGCGCTGTTTTGGTATGAGAAAGCGGCGCAGTTAGACAATATTAATGGCATGTATGGTGTCGTGCGCATTTGTGAAAAAGCGCGTGATGACATGATCCTAAGAGGAAAGGCTAAGTTTTGGTGGCAATTTATCCGAGCCATTGAAGGGGATCTTAATGCGAAGTTTGAGACAGGGCTTGCTCTCATTTATGGCCGAGGGATTGAAATCGATGTGGCAAAAGGTCTTACTTTAATTCAAGAGGCGGCGGAAGCGAAGCACATTGAGTCGATTATCTTCATGGGTGAATGGTGTGTCTCGAAAGATAATATTGCGCCAGCCCCTCGTGATTCAACATTTTGGTTTACTAAAGCGGCCAAGTTGAACAGCCTTGAAGGCATGATGAAATTAGGCTTGAATTATCTACAAGGCGTCGGTGTTGCTGCCGATCACGGTAAAGGCTGTTATTGGCTAGAACGCGCCGCAGAAAAAGGCCATGCAGAAGCCATGTTTCACGCGGGTGAAGCGTGGATTGAACGTGGAACAAGCGGCAATGCGATTGCTTATATTTGGCTATTTCTGTCTGCTTTTTTTGGTTATCAGCCAGCCAAAGGGCTACGCGATCATATTGGTGGTAAAATTGGGGTCGATTCAGTCGTTGGATTGCAGTCTTTAGCCAAACCGTTGCAGAAAAAAATTAGCGCCTCGACCGTGAATAAACATTCGATTATTCGGGCACTGAATAAGTTGTATAAACGAAGTGTCCCTGTGCCGAATAAAGGAGAAGTGCTTGAAGATGACGATATTCTTGAGCCTTTTGAGTCGGTTCTCGACGGTCATGACTTGGTGGATGAGCAAGAGGGGCAACCTGAAGAGAGCCAAGAAAAATCCAGCCCTAAACCATTAGACTTTTCTCAAGCCGCAATGGATAAACATCAGTAACCATGATGGTTAGGTAAGAGAGAAGAAAAACGGCTCGATTGGATCGGGCCGTTTTTTGTTTGAATAAGTAATATATTGATTATGGTTGGTTTTGTTTTGCTTGGCAAACTGCGGCGGTAAACACAACATCGGTTGAACTATTCAGCGCCGTTTCTGCTGAGTCTTGAATGACGCCGATGATAAAGCCAACCGCGACAACTTGCATCGCGACATCGTTAGAGATACCAAATAGGCTACAAGCAAGAGGAATCAATAATAGTGAGCCACCAGCGACACCCGATGCACCACAGGCGGATATTGCCGCGACAACACTGAGTAACAAGGCGGTCAATAGGTCGATTTGAATTCCCACCGTATGCACGGCGGCGAGCGTTAATACGGTAATGGTAATTGCAGCGCCACCCATGTTAATAGCGGCACCCAACGGAATAGAAACCGAATAGGTGTCTTTATCCAGTTTTAGTTTTTCACATAGAGCCATGTTGACCGGAATATTAGCCGCACTTGACCGGGTGAAAAACGCTGTCACCCCACTTTCTCGTAAGCATTGCCAAACCAGTGGGTAAGGGTTGCGCTTGATTTTTTGGGCGACGATTAATGGGTTTACGATTAAGGCAATAAAGAACATTGCACTGAGTAATACAGCAAGTAGCTGAGCATAACCGGCTAAGGCATTAAAACCTGTGGTGGCTAACGTCGATGTCACTAAGCCAAAAATACCAAACGGCGCTAAGCGAATAATAAAGCGAACAATTTGCGATACACCATGGCTAAGATCTTCAAATACTGACTTCGTGGTTGCCGAGGCGTGGTGAAGTGCTAGTCCTAAACCGATAGCCCAAGCAAGGATACCAATGTAGTTCGCCGACAGTAGCGCATTGACCGGATTATCGACCAATTTATACAGCAATGTTTGCAGAACTTCAGTAATTCCTTGCGGTGGTGTTGAACCTTCTATGCCTGAAACCAGAGTTAAAGTGGTTGGAAACATAAAGCTGAGTACAACGGCAGTCAGTGCAGCAGCAAATGTACCAAAAAGGTAAAGAATGACAATTGGGCGCATGTAGGTGTGTTGGTTTTTCTTTTGATTCGCAATCGAGGCGGCAACCAAAATAAAAACTAGAATCGGTGCGACTGCTTTTAGCGCGCCGACGAATAAATTACCCAGTAATCCTACTTTTTGTGCGTGTTCTGGTGTGAATTCGAACAAATGGCCGAGGAATTGTAATTTTGGTGCATACTTAGGTGAGAAATTCACCAAGGCAGTTTGAATTTGCTCTGGTGAAAAACTCGCTAAGGTTGCTAGTATTGCACCAGATAGGATCCCAGTTAAAATTTGTAGTACTAGATTCCCACGAGCAAAACGGGCAAAAATAGAGTTGCTTTGCATAGTTATCCCTGTAATGAAAATGAATTTATTTTATTTTTTCCAAGAAATGTTAGCCATCTGGCATAGAATCCCCTGCACCATCGTGTTTCTTGGATCGCTCTGTCATGCTGTGATTACGAGCTGTGCTCAGTAATATCGAGTGAACGAGGCAGCCAATATTAACGTTGCCAAACAATGTGTCTAGGTTTTATTGATAACAAGCATAAAAATTACGAAGAAGAGTGAAATACAGCTCAAATCAATGTTAATGGATTGTGGTTTTTTCGAGAGGGCCAATCTTTAATGGTTGTTGGCTACGTTTTTTCACCCCAATCACATAGCCTGTCTATGCTCATGGGGATGATGAGAGCCATCCGTGGCTCTCATCAAAGGCCAGCCTACGGCTGTTCAAATTGGTTTCAAACAAATTTGTCACTCACTTGCCGCCTACCTGCAACGCTAAGTTGTTTGGGTATAGCGGGTATTTATCGCTGCCCTCTTCTGATCAGTTAATGATGTTGCTGCATACTGCTCATCACCGTTTTTATCGGAGCGACAAATGAAAACGATTGACCGTCTTGCGTGGTTAATTGAAGCGTGATCTGCTCACCGGCAATAAACGGATGCTGAAGGTCAAATAACATAATATGAAAGCTGCCTGGCTTTAATGATAAAACCCCTTGTGCAGGTATTGTTAATTTATCAACTTGGCGCATTTTCATCACATCACCGTCTTTGATCATGTCGTGTAACTCAATTTTTCCTGCCGAAGGACTCGAAGCTGCGACAATATAACGGTCAGTTTTGCTGTGATTGATTAATGTGCCAAAAACGGCGCTGGTCGCAGCATTCGGTGGGGTAGCGCGCGCGTAAGGTTCTTTCATCATCAAACGATCTGCATAAGCGCTAGTATCTGTATAAGAATTATCATGTGTATAAGAACTATCATGCGCATAAGTATGAGCGGTGCATAAACTGGCAATTAAAATCAACAAGCGATATTTCATTGTGACCGTCCTTTTTGAGTTATAAGTGCTTCAATGGCTGTGATAATCGGGGTGGGGGTATTGGTATGAGGAACTTGAGTGAGTAACGTGCCGTCAGGCTTTAGAAAATAAAAGTAGGAGCTATGATCAAGGGTGTAGTTTAATTCAGAATTTGGCAGATCGGTTTTTTGCACGATGACGCCATATCGATCAGTCAAACGCTGAGTCTGAGCGAAAGGAAGAGCGAGACCTTCTATTTGCGGGTGAAAATACGCCGCGTAAATTTCCGTTGCTTGTGGTGTGTCTCTTTGAGGATCCAATGAGATAAAAATAGGGCGCAATTGTTGCAGAGCGGACTCGCTGAGCTGGTTGAGTGCTGCTCCTAGCATAGCTAGTGACGTCGGGCAGACGTCCGGGCAACGCGTAAAACCAAAATACACAATACGAATCCGCGAATCACGGGGGTCAAATAAATCTGCCATGAGCGGATGTTGAGTATCAGCAGTTGAAGCGGCCTCTGGTATGGTTTTTTGCTGAGAGGCTTGTGTGTCCCAGTAGTTTTTTAGGCCAAAACCAAAAGCGAAAATGACCACGCAAAAAAGCGACCAATTTTTACTCATTTTTCCATCCTTACTGAAAGATAAACCGTAGTTTCCCCATCGGTTAATGTGCCTATCCAGGTCATATTTTGCATGGTACAGACGGGGAGCATTAATTGGCCGCTAAACGAGTGTCCGGTGCTTCTGGTGAGTAGAAACTTGACCGTCCCCATCTCCATTTCTAGCCCTTGTAAAGTGAGCGTTAATTGCTGAGTTTGAGACGTTGGCCAATCGACCATCAGTGTCGTGCTTATAAGTGGCTGTACCGTATCTTGCGTTAATCTCATCGTTACGCCTTGCTGCTGACAAGGTTTACTGGTAACAGGGCAATAGTGCTGATTTTGTTGTTTGGCCTCCGATGAAAAATGCTGCATTAGATCGCTGGCGTAAAATCCGGCAAGCAGAGCAAGGACAGCACAGAGTAGCTTGATCACCATTGACATCGTACTGGTATCCATAACAATAAATACAGAATGTTAACATAGTGGAAATAGGCGTAAGCGGTGAATAAGAAAGAAGTGTGTCACGAGTCAAACTCTGAGTGGTTTTCTCTCGCCGCCTCGGTGCTGATAGCGGCGAGAGAAATGCAATGTCCAGTCTTTAGCGAGTGCGAGAGGCAAATTTTTCTAGCCCAAGGACAAGAATCATTGCACCAAGCATAGCGAGTATAGCAAGGCTTAAATGAGCTGACTGAGCGGTAAGGGATTCATAGTCAAATGGTGATAAATTTTGTTGAATGAGTGGCACTTGCTCGCCGTGGGAGTTGATTCTCCAACTGAGGGTTTGTTTCCAAGGCCAAATTTTAGGTAAGGTTCCAAGCATGAGTCCGGTTAGAAAGGTGAGCGTTACATCGCGGTAGTGCTTTAGTAGCCAAGACAATAGATGAGAAAAGCTCGTCAGTCCAATAACACATCCGACAAGGAATACGCTCAAGATATCAATTTGTAATGTTTTAATCGCATTCAGTATTGGGGTGTACATACCAAGGAGTAGTAAAATAAAGCTGCCCGAAATTCCCGGTAAGATCATGGCACAAATGGCGATACTGCCAGCGATAAGTATATTGAGATGAGTGATCTCCATATCGATAGGTTTAAGGACGGTAATCGTATAAGCTAGCAGCACACCAATACCAATAGCGCACCAGCGGGATAAGCAACGCTGGTGAACTTGTTGTAACATATGCCACACAGAAATGAGAATTAGACCAAAGAAAAATGCCCAAGTTGGAATCGGATGCGTGGCTAATAGCCAAGAAATAAACTTAGCTAAACTTATGATGCTTGTGAATATCCCACCAAATAATGCGAGTAAAAAACCCCCATTAATATGCTGGAAAGTTGCTTGAATACCTCGTTGTTTCCAATAGAGGATAAGGCTTGGGTTAATGCGTCGGATACTTTCCAGTAAGGTGTCATAAATACCTGTAATAAAAGCAATTGTCCCACCAGATACGCCCGGAACAACATCAGCTGCTCCCATGGCGATTCCTTTGAAAAAGGTACTTATATAATTCATTGTACACCTAACATCATGTTAAATAACAAGTCGCGCAGTATAGCAGACATGGTTTTGAAAGTGTTGTACAGATTATTGTGAGCCCTTGTCTTATCTGTGACTGCGGTTGTTTGGATTTTCAGTGTTTTTTTTGCATTTTGCAATTTTATTTTGCAATTTACTCACTGGCATCTGAGGTGAATTACAGGATGGATTCGCGTTGTGCCTTTATTAGGATAAAAATAAAAAAGAGTAATAGCGCGTTATTAGTGTAATTTGTGTTTTTTTCTACTAATTGTTGATGATTTTAATGTTGATATAAGCGATAAGTGCTAAAAGTATTTATTTTTTCTTATTTTTTATAAATTGGCACGTTAAGTGCTTTATGTTTGTTGACCCTTACTAAAGCCGAGGGTCACCTAGCCAACTGACGTTGTTAGTGAATAGAAATTTGTTCACACATAATATAAGCCAATCGACCTATTGCGATTGGCTATTTTTTTATTCGTGCGAATTTATATAACTTTCCTACTTCAATCTGCAGAGGTGTTGGCTACGTTTGTTCACCCCAATTACATCGCCTGTCTATGCTCATGGATGATGAGAGCCATCCGTGCTCTCACCAAAGGCCAGCCTACAGCTGTTCAAATTTGTTCCAGACAAATTTGTCACTCACTTGATGCCTACTTGCAACGCCAAGTTGTTTGGGGATAAACATCAGCTGAATGCTGGTAATGAGAGTTGGTCTACTCTGTACAAATTTGATTTCGACCATTAGCTTTTGCACGGTACAGGGCTTTATCTGCTCGGTAGAAGGTTCGTTGGGTATTTTCTCCAGGACGATGCACCGTGATACCGACACTGACCGTTAGCCTTCGATCCCCTAATATCGGTTGCCAATCAACATCGGCAATCCGTTGACGGAAGGCATCAGCGTGTAAAGCTGACTGCTTTAAGGTTTCACCTTCTAAAATGATCAAAAATTCTTCTCCACCAAAACGGATACAAGAAGCGGGATAGTGCTGGAAATAGTCGGTTAATGTTGTTGACACTTGGACAATGGCTTTATCTCCGACTAAATGGCCGAGATCATCATTAATCGCTTTAAAGTGATCAATGTCGACCACAAGGAAAGCAAAAGGCGTAGCATGGTGAATAAGTTCTTTCAGTTTGATCTCTAGCCAGCGTCGGTTATGCAATTGAGTTAATGGGTCGGTTAATACATCTTGTTGCAGTTGGGCGACCGTATTCTTTTGATGTTCAGTGGCTTCTTTGAGTTCTCGATTCTCTTGTTCAGAGACAATCAGTTTGAGCTGAGGTTCGAAACGAGCAAGCCGTCGTAATTGAGTCGCTCCTAGATCACCGATCGGAATCGATTTGATCAGGGTCGATTCGATCTTAAATCCTTTTTTTTCATAGTGGAGTGCAAGAGCGTAATTACCTTGGCGAGCACAGACATCACTGAATGCAGCATAAAGACTTTGTTCTAGAATTGAGACATTTTTTAATAAAGGGATTCGCCTTTCCGCTGCGCTCAGTAACATATTTGCAATATGGATTTTATTTAGCTCCAGCAAACAGTAAGCTTGTTCAATTCGTACCATATTGAATAGCCAGATTGAGTGAATATTCCCCTTGATATACTGTACATTAGTTAGTGTATGAATCGCTTTTTCAAGTTGATTTTTCTGACGATATAATTTGGCCTGATAGAGTGATATTTGCCCAATTAACGTTTTGTTAGTGGCGAGAGCGCTTAAGGTTTCACATTCGCTGAGCAGCGTTTGTGCTGCGGAGTATTGGTTTAACTGCAAGTGGCAAGCCAGCATACAGAGTTTATAGCGTAAACGCAGTGAACGGCTACTTAATGCACGGTCGAGTGCATCGACTTTTTGGTAATAGCGCAAAGCACGTTTGTGATCCCCATACGCATCACATAAATTACCCATCCCTAGCACGGCTTGAGCATAATCATCAATATAGCCATGCTCAACCGCTAAACTTGAGCTAGAGACGTATTCGTTTAGTGCAGCGGTATACTCCCCATATTCGACTAATCTATCGCTCAGACTTCGTTTTATATGCAGAATGAGCTCAATATTTTGGCTGGTTGATAACAAAGCGAGTGCGCTACGTAGCTCTTGGATGCTGTTGGCGATGTGTTTTATTTCTGTGTAATATTCTGCACTGAGAGTGAGACACAGTGCTTGTTCCTCGGGACTACTGGCAATATTTTTTTCAACATGATGCCAAAAAATCACCGCTTCTTCGCCATTCACTGACGTGACATCCAACCCTGCTTTCTGGATTTTATTCAGTAGCGCTTCCATGATGATTATCCTGTTGTTGAACGTGTTCCAGCTGCTCTAAAGTAAAAGGGAAACTTAAAATAGTTTGCAGTGTGATGACGGGCAGAGAATCGCTCAATCCTTTACGCTGCCATGGGTAAATTTGAATCATGTTAGCGACGGTTGCTTTGAGTTGTTCGGCACTTTGCCCAGTTTCTGCTAGCAGTAAACCGAGTTGGGTCGGACTTAAACGTGAAAGTAAGTCGTGCTGTGTGCAAATGGTATGAATAAGTTCGGTACAAATATCGAGATAATGTGGCTCGTCATGGTGGATCAGCATGACAGAATGTTGGCAATGTTGTAGTTCCGCTTTAAACATCATTAATTGTTCCCACCAATCGTTTTCTGCTACAACATGCGAGAGCTGTTTTTCAGGATTATATTCATAGTGGTTACGGACGCGTCGAATCAGTTTGTGAGCACGTTGTTCGAGTTGACGCTTGGAAATGTGGGCGCGATCGAGCCCGAGGCGAAAAGTTTGCTCTCGTAACATTGATAGGGAAAAACGGCGATATTTTTTAAACGCAATCAGGGCTTTTTGGTGATCGCCTTGTTGTTCAGCAACCCGCGATTGCTGCAAACAAATTTGTGATAACAATTCGCCATTATCAAACGTTTGTGCTGATTGTTCTGCACAGAGTAATAACTCAGTGGCTTTGTGATGATTTTTACGCAGTAGCTCAAGCCGTGCTCGGCTGATATAAGAGTGCGCTTTCATCCATACTAGATTATGTTTTTTGGCCAGCTCATGAGCCCGTTTTGTCGCTTGCTCTGCATCTTCTAATCGCTCTAACCCGAGCAGCGCCAAGCCTCGGAAGTCCCAAACTTCGGCTTGCCATGTATTATCGGTGTGATCGCGTAAAGCTTCTTCGGCCCCATCTAACACAGAAAGCATCTCTAAATATTGCTCGAGTAAATAGAGATCCCAGGCCCATAAAATACGGGCTTTACCTTCCAGCCAATGAATTCGAGTTTTGTTGGCAACACTGACCGCCAATTCATGTGTACAGCAAGCAAGCGAATATTCATTGGTTATTCGCCAGATATTTCCTAAGCCAATTAAACTTTCGATGATGATTTCGATCTCATCGGTTAAAGAGGCCTGTTCTAGTGCATTAATCCAATATTGTTGAGCGGTGTAGTACTTTGCTTGTCCCCAAAAATGGAGTGCATGGATATGTAGGATCTCGGGTAGATATTCATCACTCTCAAGACTATGTTGATACTGAAGAGCTTGCTTAATGGTCTTAAGGCCAAATCGATAATCCATTTTGCACCAAGCACCGCGCGAGATCAGAATATGAGATTGCAAAATACCATCAGAAAAATTCAGTTGCTTGGCTTGTGCTAAGCATTGCTCCGCAGCGGATATCACTTGTTGAGGGTCAGATTCTAGACGGCTTTTTAATTGTTCAAGCTCAAGTTCAAGAATGTGTTGATGCTTATCCAAATGGTTGTCCTTGCCAATATCTCGCTGATAAAGAGGCCAAATTTGCTAGGTGCCGACAGGCATGGTGAGCGGACTCAAGTACAAATCTAAGCTTAGTGTTATATGACAATAATTTAGGTTTATTTACCACTGGTTATCACAGTTATTGATCTTGGTTCACATTTTTAATTGAGAAATTTGAAGTTAATTTATGCCTGCCACTTTTGTATGGCCAAGGGCAGGTATTAAGACAGTAATTCTTTTAATGTCAGGGGATGCTCTGTCACGCCTAAGTTTTGCGCGGCAGTAAAGCCATATTTATCTTGATAACATAAATTGTGCCAAGCGCGAAAAATATCCAATAGCGGCATAATTCCGCCTGGACGTAGCTTTCTTCTTGGTTCATTGATGAGTGATTCAAACAACAATTGAAATCGCTGCTGATAAAAATCAATTTGGCGGGTGCTGGCAATGGGTAGCCAATGTTGTGGCGAGGGATGGTTTCCTGCCAGATAGCAGATGCCTTTGGTCGCGTGATGCTGGTGGATAATCGCCCAACGATCTCGCCACCAGCCCATTAAAACAATATCAATGCGAGTAAAAGGCTCGCTGGCGTTCCACTGATGCTCTTCTTCCACGTACATTAAATCAACTTGTTGCTGACGAATACGAGGTAAACAAACACTGAGTGCCGCTGAGCGTAGCAGCGGATCTTGCGGCATAAATAGAGAAACATGTTTATTGGGTAAACACATATCTAATACATGCAGATAGTGCGCATAAGCGGTATAAGGTGGTCGAATTAACGCGCCTTTAGAAGGATAATGAAAGGCGGTGAGGTTCCCCATTGGGTCTTCAACATTGCCTCTAGCTAAGATCGTTTGATATTTTTGATCGATACGTTCACGTAATATTGAAGACGGCTCTGGCATAGCCAGATTCGACTCGGAAGAATAATCGCGAGCCACAAAACGGGCAGGAAGGCGATAAGGATCGTGATCGCCGCAACTGGGGGCGTCTTCATTAGCAGAGTAGTTAACGTGTTGACATAAAATATAACCGGTTTTGGCATCGCCAGTGGTGATCCACAATGCACCATTATTGCTGAGGGGTTGCAAAGCGGTATAGTGAGAGGCTAACTGATATGAGTCAGCGTGGTTGACCCAACGTGCATCAATCATGGCTAATTTGCGTCGACAACGGCTGGCAATATGTTCAACATGGTCATAAAACGTTTTAGGGTTAATCGTCAGTTTGCGGCAAATTTCACGCACAGAATAGCCAGTAAACAGTAATCCTAGCAGGCTTTCTTGCAACGCGAGTTTATGATTCGCACCCGACCATTTATCAACGAATGTGGTTTGACAAGCTTTACAGCGATAGCGCTGGCGATCCCCGCTGTAACCGAAGGCATGGTAAAGGTGTTTATGTGTGTGAACCGATAAGCCAAAATTTGTGCAGTCAGTATGGCGACATGCAGGTAAGCCATCGCTATGCAACTGGCGTAGACGATGCAGTTCGTTGAGTACATCGGCATTATTAAGTAAAGGGGGGAAAGCACCACACTCTCGACAAACCATCGTTGGCCGCTTCGGGTTCGCATGTTGCAAAACGTAATGTTTTGCATCGCTCAAGCCAAAGTTGTTACACGCCAATGTTTTACAAAAGTTGAGTTGTAAACCCTCAGCCGCCAGCGGTAATTGGTCATTTGGCACGATCGCCCCCTCGGGGTAAAAATTAGAAATCGATGTTGATGGCAGTGTCCAGTGCGATTTGCATCATGTCATGGAACGATTTTTGACGGTCTTCTGAGCTGAGTTTCTCACCACGTAAGATGTGATCGGATACGGTCAGAATTGTCAATGCTCGAGCGCCGAGGTTAGCAGCGACACCATAAATGCCTGCAGCCTCCATATCAACGCCTAAGATGCCAAGACTTTTCATTTTTTCAAAAATCTCAGGCTCTGGGGTATAGAATAAATCAGCAGAAAAAACATTACCGACTTTAACCGCGACTTTGTGCGCTCTGGCTTGATTGACAGCGGTTTCAAGTAGATCATAATCGGCAATCGCAGCAAAGTCATGGCCATTAAAGCGAATACGGTTTACTTTCGAGTCAGTAGAAGCTCCCATGCCAATGACAACATCCATCAATTTCACGTCATCGCGAATTGCACCACAGCTACCAATTCGAATAATGTTTTTTACGCCATATTCGGCAATCAGTTCATGGACATAAATACTGCATGATGGGATCCCCATTCCATGTCCCATGACGGAAACTTTTTGACCTTTATAGAAGCCAGTGTATCCGAACATATTGCGTACATCACACACCTGAGTCACGTCATCTAAGTAAGTTTCAGCAATAAATTTTGCGCGTAAAGGGTCGCCTGGCATTAATACCGTTTCAGCAAAAGCGTCTGCTTTAGCATTGATATGTGGGGTCGGCATGGGTTGTTCTCCAAAAGTTAAATAATCAACAGAATACGACTATTTACGAATACTGTTGATGAATGAAAATCGGTTGAGGCAATAATATCGAGCAACACCAAGGCCCCATGAGATATCGGTCACAAAATATAGTGAGTACGAGTTATTTTACCTTATTGATAACTAAATGTGTTGGAATTGGTAGCGCAAGCGATTTGTTGCGACTTAAGCCAATAACATTTAGGCCAACAAGCAGAGCGCATCAAGGGGTGGAACATTCAATGTGTACAGAAAATAAAATTGTATAACATTGAGATACTGTGCTATATCTTATACAAGAATATTTTATGTATAATCTTTTCATCGTTGTTGGTGAATAAGGCTTGGTTGGTCGGGAGGCAATATGACGGTTAAACTCATTCGTGTGGGCATTAGTGCCTGTGTACTTGGTGAACGCGTTCGGTTTGATGCGGGGCACAAAGTGAGCCATTTTGTTACTCAAGAGTTAAGCCCTTTTTTTGATTTTGTCCCTGTTTGTCCGGAAGTCGGGATGGGGTTACCTGTTCCGCGTCCCACTATTCGTCTTGTTGCTGATGAGCAACGTATTGCGTTAGTCGAAACCAAAGACGCGAGTCGCGATCATACCGAAGCCTTGCTACAGTACACCCACAAAAAAATTGACCATCTTCAATCTCAAGCTTTGTGTGGTTACATTGTTTGTGCCAAATCCCCCACGTGTGGCATGGAGCGAGTCAAAGTCTATCGAGATCATGGTGCAGAAAAAAATGGGGTTGGTTTATACACCGAACAATTAATGCAACGTATGCCTTGGTTACCCGTGGAGGAAGATGGGCGACTGAATGATCCGGTGTTGCGTGAGAATTTTATTACCCGTGTGTTTTGTTTACACGATTTTTACCAAAGCTTAGGTGATAACCCAACCGCTGGTAAAGTGGTGGATTTTCACTCGCGATATAAATTGACCTTAATGGCCCATCATCCTACGTCTTATCAACGCTTAGGGCGGTTAGTGGCAAACGTGGCTCAATATCAATTAGCGGATTTTATTCAAGAGTATCGTTTAGAGCTGATGCAAGCCCTGACTTTTCGCGCGAGTCGAAAAAATCAAACCAATGTTCTGATGCATATTCAAGGTTATTTTAAACGTTCACTCACCTCATCACAGAAAGCAGAGCTTGCTCAAGTGATTGATGAATATCGTCGCGGATTATTACCACTTTTGGCTCCTTTAACGTTAATCAAACACTATTTAGCCATGTATCCAGATGCGTACCTTAGCCAACAACGCTATCTAAACCCTCATCCTCAGGAGTTGAAACTACGTTATGGATTGTAAAGAAACCCGTTATGCTATTCGTGAAGTGTCGGAGCTGACAGGGGTTAAGCCTGTCACGTTACGCGCTTGGCAACGTCGCTATAATTTAATTCAACCAAAGCGTTCAGACAAAGGACATCGACTGTACAGCGAGCACGATATCAATACCATTCGTCAAATACAGAGCTGGCTGTTAAAAGGGGTCGCTATTGGCAAAGTAAGCCAGTTACTGCAAGCCAATGAGTTGATTGATGCCGAGTTACCATTAGAAACCGCGGCAGAGTTGCAAGCGTGTCACCAATTACTGGATGCTTTGGCTCAGTTAAATGGTGTAAAAGCGGCAAATGTGCTTGCTACAGTGATGAAAGAATATCCTTTAGATATTGTTGAAACACAATTTGTACTGCCTGTGATTGAGGCGTTGGAAAAAGTAAAAGGGCCACTGCGATCTTTACAAAAAGGATTATTTAACAGTGTGATGTTGAGTAAGCTATCGAGCATTCTTGAGGCGGAAAATAAAGCCGCTTATAAGGGAAAATGCTTATGTGTCAGTTTTGAGCATGCCGGTCATATTCTCGCGTGGCTATGGGCCGTGAGCTGGGCAGAGAAAGGATATCAGGTGACCTTCATGGAAGGCATTGACGATATTACTGGCTTAGTTGACCATCAAGGCAGTATGAACTATTCAAGCCTTGCATTATTTTCGTATCGTCATTTATCGGATAACCAACGTAAGGCGTTAACCGTGCTGAAAACACAGTTCTCTGAAGCGATCTATTTTTCAGAGGTATTAGCCACTCTGGTAAAACAGGAAGACTAGGAATGAAATTGGTTTGGTTAAGGCGCGATCTTCGCGCTGTGGATAATACCGCTTTACGTTATGCCATCACCAGTACTCAACCGGTTTATGCACTTTATATTGCAACGCCACAACAATGGCAGCAGCATGGAATGGCCGCGATTCAAGCGGATTTAATTTATCGTCGCTTATTTGAATTACAGCAAGAGTTAGCAGCGTTAAATGTGCCACTTCTTTACATAGAATGTGATGACTTTAGCCAGGCGGCTCAAGCGGTGGCAGAGATGTCCGCCGCGCTTGGGGTGGATCAAGTGCTGGTTAATCGTGAGTACGAATATAATGAACAACAACGGGATGCGTTAGCGCAGCGACTGCTCGCCGAACAAGCGATAGAGTGGTGTGATTTTGATGATAAATGTGTGATTCCTCCTGGGCAGGTGTTAACCAAACAAGGGGATTATTTTAAAGTTTTTACCCCTTTTAAACGCGCTTGGCTAACTCAGTTTGTTCCACCGACGATTTTAACCACCCCTGTCGCGCAAAAGGTTAAAGTACCAGAGGCTTATCGTGCTTATGTATGGAGTGAAGCACAGCCTTTTACCTATCCACGTTACACGAGTGAGCAATGGCCGGTCGATTTTGATGCAATACGGCAACAGCTTCGTCAATTCTGTCAGCATAAGGTGGATGAATACCATCAACAACGCGACTATCCCGCTCAAGAGTATACCAGTCGCCTTTCTGCTTATCTGGCTATTGGGGCCCTTTCTGCTCGCCAATGTCTTGCTCGACTCTATACGCAATCGACCGGCGGCGTGCTTTCTGCGGGGGCTGATATGTGGATGAGTGAATTAGTGTGGCGAGAGTTTTATCAACATTTAATGGCATTTGAAGCCAAACTTTCGCAAGGAAAAGACTTCCACTCTTGGGCGGCTCAACTGGTTTGGTACAATGATACCGCTGCATTTGAGCGCTGGTGCGAAGGGCAGACGGGGTTTCCTATTGTGGATGCCGCCATGCGTCAGCTTAAACAAACGGGCTGGATGCATAATCGATTAAGAATGATTGTGGCGAGTTTCTTAACTAAAGATCTACATATTGATTGGCGTTGGGGAGAAGATTACTTCATGCGTCATTTGATCGATGGCGATTATGCGTCAAATAATGGAGGCTGGCAGTGGTGCGCATCAACTGGATGTGATGGTCAACCTTATTTTCGAATTTTCAACCCAATTACTCAAGGTGAAAAGTTTGACCCCAATGGCCAGTTTATTCGCCAATGGGTTCCTGAACTAGCTCATGTGCCGCTCACTTATTTGCATTCGCCGTGGACATGGTCTGAATTTAATCTGATGTCATACCCATCGCCAATGGTTGATCATAAAGTACAAAGAGAAGTAACCTTGCGTTTATACAAAGAAGCCAAAGAAATGGAGAATGGTATTGCGTAATGGGTTGATATTTTTGCTGATGTGGTTGAGTTATGCGACGACCAGCCAAGCGACAGTTTATGATTTTCCTAAAGAAGGAAGCCGTTTGGTTGGCCGTATGCAATACCATGTGGTTAGCCAAGGAGAAACTCTTGCCAACATTGCTAACCAGTATGAAGTGGGTTTTTTGGCTTTAATGGCAGCGAATAAAGGGGTTGATCCTTTTCTGCCTGCCGAAGGCAGTGTTTTAACCATTCCGTCGCAAATGATTTTACCTGATGTGCCATATGAAGGCATTGTGATTAATTTAGCGGAATTACGCTTGTATTACTTTCAACCTGAGCAGCGTCAAGTGCATATTTTCCCTGTTGGCATTGGCCGCATTGGTCGTGATACACCCGAAATGGAAACCTATATTAGTCAAAAGCGACCGAATCCAACATGGACACCCCCTCAATCTATTCGTCATGAGTATTTGCAGCGAGGCATTGAGCTGCCAGCGGTGGTACCGGCCGGGCCCAACAACCCACTCGGCGAATACGCGATGCGTTTAGCTTATGGTTCTGGAGAATATTTGATCCATGGCACCAATAAAGATTTTGGCATTGGTATGCGGGTCAGTGCTGGATGTATTCGGATGGAGCCTAAAGATATTGAGTGGCTATTTCAGCAAGCCGAACGAGGGATGAAAGTTCGTGTAATTAACGAGCCAATAAAAGTCACCTTAGAAGTGGATCGCAGTGTTTTTATTGAGGCGCATGAGCCGTTAACTCGTAGTGATGGCAGTAAAAAAATCTTGAGTTTACCCATTGAGTTAACGTGGTGGATGCGTGAATTTAATCAACCTGAAGCACGAGCTCGTGCTGCTATTTTGGCTCAAAATGGCATTCCAATCGAGGTGGTTCCGCCAAGTGAACAGTAAACGACTCGAGGAAAGGATTGCTTCTCGTAGCGCAGAGAAATCTATCGTTGCTTTGCTCAATAATTAGACGAAAATAACATAATTTACGAAAATGTCAGTTAATATGCTAGAATCTGGTCTCGTTATGATAATCACCTCTATTGAGAACTTGAGTGTTTCCCGAGGTTCGGCTCGTTATTTGTCATGAGTCAGAGTGATTTCGCTACAACGGGAACAAGTCAATCTTAGAGGTAGAGCGCTTTAAAACAGCGCTCTATTTTTTTGTAATAGCGGGTAATTTTGTTCAAGGAAAGGCCATGTCTGTTTAAAAAAGGAGCCTATGGAGAGGCGCAGACATGACTGTATCGCCGGTACTCAGCGTAAAAAAAGAGCCCTATCATTTATACCAAGGTGCTCTTTTTATATTTTATGGGGAATAGCAGCGTAATAAAAACACCGTTTAGTCATCCCTTTAATTTAGCTTCAGGCGCATAAGTAACGTGTTGAGTAGGCTTTCTTAGTCGGCGATCGCTTTGAACAAACCCATCAATTTTCCCTCAGTCATCATGGAGGATGAAGAGAATAAAAATAATGAGGTTATATGAATCATTTGATTTCTATTGGCACATTGGAGTCCTTTTTGGTGGCCATCAGTGTTCTTTTTCTTGGCCATTTTGTGAATGCTAGGCTACCAATATTAAATAAATTTAATATCCCAGAACCCATTGTCGGTGGTTTGATTATTGCTTGTATCATTGCAGGTTTACACTTCAATGGGATTGATTTGGATTTTGAACTCCCGTTGCAGAGCACCTTTATGTTGATGTTTTTTGCAACGGTGGGTTTGGCGGCTAATTACACTCAACTGATTAAAGGCGGTGCTAAAGTGTTTATTTTTTTAGCGGTAGCCTCGTTGTATATCATTATTCAAAACGCTATCGGTATCTCTTTAGCCAGCGCATTAGGGCTTGATCCGCTAATGGGCTTGATTGCTGGATCTATCACCTTGTCAGGCGGCCATGGCACTGGCGCGGCTTGGTCACAAACATTTCAAGCGGTGTACGGTTTAGATAACGTATTAGAAATTGCCATGGCATCGGCGACATTTGGCCTGATTATTGGCGGGCTTATTGGTAGTCCTGTGGCTCAGCGCTTAGTGGATAAGCACAATTTTGAGTCGGAATATGGTCGCGGCTCAAGAACACATGAGCGCTTTCCTGAAGTGGTGACTTATAACGAGAATGAAGAAGATAGCGTGACAGCGAAAACGGTAATTGAGAACCTGTTTTTCTTATTGATCTGTGTTACGGGCGCTAAGTATGTTGAGCAGTGGGTAAGTACATTTCATATTCCGTGGCTGATGATCCCTGATTTTGTTTATGCCTTATTTATTGGGGTATTGATCACCAACCTATTAGAAGTGACTAAGGTTCGTAAAGTGGATGCGGAAACGGTGGATATGTTGGGCACGGTTTCTTTGGCGCTGTTTCTTGCCATGGCATTGATGAGCTTAAAATTGTGGAATATTTTCGATTTAGCGATCCCATTTCTATTGATTTTAGCGGTACAGTCGGTGGTGTTAGCCTTTTTTACATACTATGTCACCTTTAAAGTCATGGGGCGTAATTACGATGCCGCGGTGATCGCTGGTGGTCATTGTGGGTTTGGCCTAGGTGCGACACCCACAGCGGTCATGAATATGGGGTCTATCGTCAATCGATTTGGCCCTTCTCCGCAGGCTTTTATGGTGGTACCGATTGTTGGCGCTTTTTTTATTGATATTGTGAATCTCATTATCTTACAGGGATACATCACACTGATAAGCTAATCGCTCTTTTTGTTTATTGTTTAGTCACTAGATTCAGTGAGCGAACCACCAGTGAAAGAGGAACCGCTAGGTTCCTTTTTCTTTTTTATCAAATTATGAGAATTATTTGCGATTTATTTATTCTTTATTCTTATTTAATGAGAAAGTTGCTTTTTTAGACCCTAGTAATGTTGGCTTTCTCTAGGCAACCTGACTTTATACCCAATCATGTTTTTATATCGATTCTCAAAAAACATGAGAAAAAGTAGGAAAGAGGTGTTATGAATCAGGTTATTTCTATTGGCCCACAGGAGTCATTTTTAGTTGCGATTGGCGTGCTTTTTTTAGGTCAGTTCATCAATCATAAATTCCCCATCTTAAAACGATTTAATATTCCCGAACCCATAGTTGGGGGGCTTATTGTCGCCTGCCTGATTACCATAATGCATTTGCATGGCATCGATTGGGTTTTTGATCTACCACTGCAAAATACCTTTATGTTGATGTTTTTTTCAACCGTAGGATTAGCCGCTAATTATACGCAATTGGTCAAGGGCGGCATGAAGGTCTTTTTGTTTTTGATCATCGCATCCGTGTATATTGTTATCCAAAATGCTGTGGGCGTGTCTCTTGCTTCGCTACTTGGCCTTGATCCTTTGATGGGATTGATTGCGGGTTCTATTACACTCTCTGGTGGGCATGGTACGGGAGCTGCGTGGGCGCAGACATTTCAAAATATGTATGGGCTAAATAATGTGCTCGAAGTTGCTATGGCATCTGCAACGTTTGGCTTAATTATTGGGGGGATTATCGGTAGCCCGATTGCTAACCATCTGATAGAAAAACGTCATTTAGAATCTGAATATGGACGCAGCCTTCAAACACACCAGCGTTTCCCAGAACTGGTCACCTACAACGAGCATGAAGAAGATCGGGTGACATCGAAAAAAGTGATAGAAAGCTTATCGATTATCTTGCTTTGTGTTACCGGGGCTCATTATCTTGGGCAATGGGTTCGTCATTTCGAGATTAGTTGGCTAATGATCCCTGATTTTGTCTATGCACTTTTTATCGGTGTTGCAATAACTAATGTGATGGAAGTGACTCATGTTCGAAAAATCGATATGGAGACGGTCGATATCTTAGGGACGGTATCATTAGCACTGTTCCTTGCCATGGCATTGATGAGTTTAAAGCTGTGGAATATTTTTGACTTAGCGATCCCTTTTTTGGTGATCTTAACCGTTCAGTCGGTTGTGTTAGCACTTTTTGCTTATTATGTGACCTTCCGAGTGATGGGGCGTAGTTATGATGCCGCCGTTATCACCAGCGGTCATTGTGGTTTTGGGCTAGGTGCAACCCCAACAGCGGTGATGAATATGGGATCGGTCGTCAACCGCTTTGGCCCTTCTCCACAGGCTTTTATGGTCGTGCCGATTGTGGGCGCTTTTTTTATTGATATTGTTAATTTAGTCATCTTACAGGCCAGTCTCTCTTTTTTAACCCATTGATGGCAATAAAGTAGAGGATGAACAAAGCCTAGGTTTATACGCTGGAATTGGTTCAGTTCGCAGTCATCGTTTGTGAGGTCTATTTTCAAGCGCAAAAGTAGACCCTAATATTGGCTTCAGTAGCCCAGATGTCGTACTCTATCTAAGGATTCAAGCGATGAAATGGGTTAAGGTGTGGCGCAATGTATCAATTTACCGACTATCAAAGCCCGCTGGGGAAAATCATATTACAGTCCGACCCTAATGGTTTATCTGGCCTTTGGTTTATCACGACGGTGGGTATGCCTATAGAACTGGGGGCATATACCAAGTCTTGTCCTATACTGATACAAACAATCAATCAGTTAAGCGAGTATTTTTTAGGCCGTCGCACCGATTTTGATTTGCCACTGTCGCTCCAAGGGTCGGAATTTCAGCAAAAAATATGGCAAGTGTTGCGCGGTATCCCTTATGGTAAAACATGGAGTTATGGACAACTCGCTCAAGTGATTAACCAACCCACTGCGACGAGAGCTGTTGGAGTGGCAAGTAGTCGTAACCCCATATCTATCATCATACCTTGTCATCGAGTAATTGGTAAAAATGGCGCATTAACGGGCTATGCTGGGGGAATCGAACGGAAAGCGTATCTGCTTGAATTGGAGAAAAAGTACACAGAATAAGGATCACCTTGATGCGTAATAAGCCAATGCACATTATCGGTATGCTGTTGCTCTCTCTCTTGAATGGATGTACTCAGGACGATTTGGAGCGCATGGCTGATAAAGAAACGTTTGCTTTTGAAGGCGCGTATGATAATCAACATACCCCTTACACCTTGAAATTTAAGGATGGTAAGGTTTCTTTTCAATCTGAAACAGCAAACTTAGAGTGGCAGCGTAATTATACAGTCAAGGAGAACCTCCTCTATATCGAAATTCGTAATAACTCGAAAGAAAAGCGAGATGATCTGGTGATGAGGATTCATGGTGGCGGTGAGGTCTTGACCTGTAGTGCTTGTGCCAAATATCAATTAAGTAATATTTGGGTTCGTATTGATGCATTACCGCAAAATAAGGAGTAAACAAAAGGCTCTCTTATCGAAAATGAAAGAGAGCCTGAATAAGGGGGGGTTAAGAAAATAACGCTTGGTTAAGCAGCAGATGTACCGCAATGCTGGCAATGTAACCGAGCATAATTACGGGCGTCCATTTTAGGTGACCGATAAAGGTATATTTACCGTGAGCGGCTCCCATCAAGGCCACGCCAGCGGCTGAACCAATCGATAATAAACTTCCCCCAACACCGGCGGTTAAAGTGATCAGTAGCCAGTTTCCTAATGACATGGAAGGATCCATACTTAGTACCGCAAACATAACGGGAATGTTATCCACAATGGCAGAAATGCCACCTAATGCGATATTGGCCCAAATCGGGTTCCATTGGGTATACATCACCTCAGATACCATGCCGAGATAACCTAATAAGCTTAGGCCACCGACACACATGACAACGCCGTAAAAGAAGAGCAAGGTATCCCATTCTGCGTGGGAAATGCGGCGAAAAACATCAAAAGGAACCACGGAACCGAGACGTTTTAAAGCGGCTTCATCCTTCTTCGCCATCGCAATTGCGGCTTTTTTCGCTAATGAGCTGGCTAACGTTTTTCTCAGGAAATAGCCAAAAAATTGTAGGTAACCTAACCCCATCATCATGCCGATAACGGGTGGAAAGTGGAATAAGGCATGAAAAGATACCGCCGTAGCAACAGTGAAAATAAACAAAGCCACGATACGACGTGCGCCTCGTTTTAACTCTACCTGTTCATAAAGCGCGTCCGGTTTTTCAGTGGGTAAGAACCACGAGATGATGACGGCAGGGATCACGTAGTTAATCACCGACGGGATAAAGAGATCCATAAATTGCATAAAGGTGACGTGACCCGCTTGCCATACCATTAGCGTGGTAATATCACCGAATGGACTAAAGGCCCCGCCAGCGTTAGCCGCAAGAACGATATTAATACAAGCTAAATTGACAAATTTAATATTATTGCCACCCACTTTAAGGACAACAGCACACATAAGTAGTGCGGTAGTCAGGTTATCGGCAATAGGGGAGATGAAAAAAGCGAGGATACCGGTAAGCCAAAACAACGTTTTAAAGTTAAACCCTTTACCCACCATCCACGCTTGCAAAGCATCAAAAAGACGGCGTTCTTCCATGGCACTAATATAAGTCATGGCAACCAACAAGAAGAGTAGAAGTTCTGCATATTCGAGAAGATTATGCTCTAACGCAGCCCGAGCGATCTCTACGTTATCATGTTGTTGATAAACATAACCGATCATCGCCCAGATTAATCCTGCCGCAAGCAGTACGGGTTTTGATTTCCGCAGATGTAAGTATTCTTCTAACATCACCAGAGCATAAGCAATACAAAATAGAATTAACGACGCATAACCTATTGTGGAATGCGTCAGTGGTAAGGGGGAACCTGGGGTTATCGTGGTTGCAAAAGCAAGCTGGGGAATAAATAGCAGACAAAAGCCCACCCATATTCGATTCATTATTGGTACTCCGATAGTCAAAAAAATTGCTCAGAGTGTAATGATTATCCATAAAAATGACTGTGAAGCAGGTTGGAAATGTTTGATTTGTTTTATTTTTGTGTTATTTGTTAATGGGATTTATCCGAGGCGTGTCGCAGAAAAAGTGTTGGGCATCCGGTGATATGGGCCACTTAATATATGGTCGTGATATTGGTTACTTTATTTTGTGATGTTAATTACCTTGAGCCTGAGGTGTTGAGTTGCCTTTTCAAGCCAAAATGCCACAATAGCTCGTATTCCCATGTTCCCGATAAAAAGAGAAGGTTATGGCGCGTCCAAAAATTCCAAGACAAATTTGTGGCTTTCCAGCTCAAAGTTGTTTTAAACCCAATGGAATTCCGATGGCTCAGTTAGAAGCGGTTTCCATTCAAGCGGATGAGTTTGAAGCGCTGCGTTTGGTTGATTATCAAGGAATGCAGCAGCAAGAAGCCGCCATGGTGATGGGCGTTTCTCGTCAAACCTTAGCGAATCTAGTGAAATCGGCGAGGCGTAAAGTCTCAGACTGCTTGCTTCATGGCAAAGCACTGTTGATGGAAGAACAGCCACAATAACGGCCACCACCAAGTTTTGACGGTTTTATCTATCAAAGAAATAGGTACAATCGAGCGTTCGAATATCACCCCCTCCTTTATACTGTGCTCTTATGACATTGATAGACAGGGCACCGTGTTATGCGTTCACTTTCCATTACTCGATTAGTCCGAGCCAATGCCGCGTTGGCGGTTTTTGCAATTGTTGGCTTAAGCTTTTTCCTTATTCTCAATTTAACCCGTGTCCAGCAGCAGTTTGGTACGGTGGTTGATCGTAATGTTCAACTGCTCACCGCGATTTCTGATCTGCGTTATTACACAGTGACTTACCGCCGTTTTGCTCTCGACTATGGCTTAACTGATGATGTTGATGAACATCGCACGATTATGCAAACCATCGAATTTAATGATCAAGCGGTCAAACAGGCATTACAACGTATGGAGCAGTTAGCGGATTTGCCCGATATTCAAACATCAGTATCTGATTTTGAACGCCAGATAGAGGCCTACCAAATAATGCAGCAGCATTATGTAGATCTCATTGATCAAAACCGGATTGAAGAAGCTCGCCGTCAAATGCTGGGTCCAATGTTGGCACCTTTTAATGAGATTGTGGAAGGATTGACACAATTTCAGCATCAACTAGAGCAAGATGCGACTCGCATGAAAAATGAGAAACAAGCACAGATTGAGCGAGTGATCCGTAGTTCTGTTGGGGCTGCTGCTTTAGTGGTACTTGCGTTACTTGTCAGCGGATATTTGACAGCCAAACGAGTATTGCGGCCATTGGCTCGGTTAAAAGCACACATGTCGATTGTTGGACAGGGGCAGTTGGAATCGCGTTTATCACTGACACAGTTTAAGCACGATGAATTTGGTGAAGCGGCGCAAGCATTTATTCATATGCAAGAGAACTTAACCACATTGATCCTTTCCGTAAAAGAGAGTGTCCATTCGTTAGACTTGGCTTCTGAAGAGCTGGCCGCTAAGGTTGCGCATACTCAGCAAAGTGTGGATGAGCAGAAATACGAGATCCAGAAAATTGTCTCATCTGTGGCAGATTTATCAGGCAACACTCAGCATATTGATCAAGTGACGCATAAGGCATCGTACAAGAGTGAGGAAACTCAACAACAAGCGCAGCTAGGTGAGCAAAGTATTGTGCATTCCATTGAGCGGACAGAACACTTATCACAATTACTGGATCAAACCGGACAAGTGATTAATGGGCTGTATCAACGTAGCTCAGATATTAGCCTTATTTCTGAGGTGATTGGTAATATCACCAAGCAAACCAACTTACTGGCATTAAACGCGGCAATTGAAGCTGCGCGAGCCGGTGAGGCTGGACGAGGGTTTGCTGTTGTAGCCGATCACGTTCGTGAATTAGCTCAGCAGACCCAGCAGTCGATTGAAGAAATTGCCGGAGTGATTGAAAACCTGCAAGCTCAAGCTTCGGATGCGCAAGGTTTTATGAAACAGTGTCAAATTGAAATTGGGGAAAGTTTACAGCAAGTCAAAGAGGCGGGAGCTGCTTATCACCAAATCGTGGAGGCCGCGCAAGCTATTGCAAAACTTGATGGACAAATTGCTCAATTGGCACAAACGCAGCAACAGTTATCAATGCATGTGAGTGAGAGCGTCAACACGATTGAAGGATCTTCTCTTAATATTGAACATATTGCTAGTGAAACCACGCAGACCTATCACCTTGTTCAGCAACAAACTGAACACTTAAAGCAGTACATTGGTGCATTTACCGTTTAGTGGTTTCAATTTTTCATGGTTTGCTTGACCTGAATCGAGTTGTTCTCTTGATGCTGATTCAGGTCTTTTCATGTTCAAATTGGTCATAGCGAATGAAGTGGTCAATTTGTTTGGCGATATAATGGTTGTATAACATACTGGTGTGTGTGGTTCGTGTTTCCAGATGATCCGTCATGCCTGCAATTTTGGTTTCTTCCACCGTCACCGTGCCATCGGACTCCTTTTGATTCCCCATTAATAATGTGCGCATTCCGATGGGAAGCGTCCCCGCGATACTGCCGAGCTTTTGTGGAAAATGCCAGCTATCGTGATGTTTTTTTAAGCCATATTCAGTGGCGTTTCCAAGAATCATTCCCAGCCCTAATTGTTCTATTTTGCTTACAATCGAGGCCCCCTGCAAAGGAGAACCGATGGTGATCACATGAGAGATATGCTGAGTATTGGGGTGGCGTGAAGCTAAATAGCGTTTGATCATCAAGCCGCCTAAGCTATGCCCGACCAACACATTGCTTTGTTTGCAATCGAGTGCGGCATCAATTTGGAGAAACAGTTTTTCCTCATTAATCGACAGTGTATTGTAACTAAGTGCGATCGCTTGATAACCCAACTTAGTCAGTTGCTGGCGTAAGGGATGCATAACAATGCTATGCATGTAGAGTCCATGAAGAATAATAATTGGCATGATAGGTCGTCCTACAAACGGCTCGAAGTGGTGATCTAACCATGCTTTTATGACAAGTTAAAGTGGCCTTTTATCCGCGTAAGCAGGTTTGAAAGTAAGTGACTTCGTGGTTGGCAAGGCGATATACAGTGGCGGGTTTCCCACCTTTTCCTTTACATGAAGCGGCGATTTTGTTCGCGCTGACAATTACTCCTGTATTAATCAGCCGCCGTTTGACCGTCATGCGATTCATGTCTACCCCAAATTTTGCATAAGCATCAATGATATCTGCCACCAGAAATTCTTTTTCCAATGAGAAAAGTACAACCGATGTGTATTCGACCGCGGCACGTAGTTTTTTCCATGCGTGTTGAATTTGAGCGACATGGTCAAAAGCCAGTTCCATTTCATTATTTAGCAGCATCTTCAGACTAAACCAATTAGCGCGATTGCGATCGATACCAAAATCTTCAATTTGTTGAACATTAGAAGGATTAAGCAGCGCGTAATGCGAGATACTGACGCTCCAACCATCGGGATCGCGTTTAGGGTTACCATCAACGAGTGGATCGCTAATAAAATTCGGATAAGTATGAATTTTTTGCCGACAAATACGTCGTCGGGCAGAATCAAAATCTTCATCGGCGGGTTCACCGCCCTTGGCCGTCATATCTTCATCATACACGAGTCCTCCCGGCAAGGCCCATTGACCGCAATCTGGCCGATTAGGATTACTGCGTTTAACCAATAATATTTGAATACCGGTTGGTGCAAGGCGTAAACAAACCAGATCAATGGTAACAATCATGCTGACATTCCTAAAAAATTGAGCCTTTATTCTAGGTAAGAGCTGAGAGAGGGTCAAATGTAAATAACAGTTTGTGACAAACATGGTTTTTATCAGTGGTGTTATTTCGGTAACGCCTTCACTGAGCTGTTATTTTTATATAATCGCCATAAATAAACATACAAATTATATGGATATAAGATAAGCGTTAGTTTGTCACAATAGTTGACAAACTTGTAAGGCTAATTTATTGTGCTGAAAAAGTTAGCAACATAATGTTACTAACATGCAGATCTGTTAACCTTGAATGGAAGGATGGCATAATGAACGCTTGCCTGTTTTCTCCCCACCTTATCCGCAGCTTGTTGGATCTTGATGCTTATAAAATCAATATGATGCAGGCCATTCATTCTTTTTATCCTGACGTTCAAGTTCGCTATGAATTGATTGTTCGGAGTGATGAAGATGTTAGTGACCTTTTGGAAGAGGTGCGTGAAAAGATCGCGCATTTAGCCTCTTTACGTTTCTCTGATGCGGATATTACCTATCTAGAGAAAAGCTCCCCTCATCTTAAAGCTTCGTTTTTACAATCCTTGCGTTATTTTCATTTTCAACCAGAGCGTCAGGTTGAGATGGGGATTATCAAGCAAGAGGGAAAGCACCAGTTACGTATTGCGATTCAGGGAGCATGGCGAGATACCATTTTGTATGAAACCTTAGTGATGGCGATCGTCTCTGAAGTTCGTAGTCGCCGTCGATGGTCACAAGTGCCTATTGAGCTACCTTTGCAAGTATTGGCAGAAAAAGTTCAGACTTTAAAAGTCGAACTTAAAAAACGTGGTATAGAGAATTTTTCATTGACAGAAATGGGCACTCGCCGCCGTTTTTCCAGCCAAGTTCAGCGCGATGTGATTGCTTATCTGCACCAAGAAATTCCCGAGTTATTACTTGGTACCAGTAATTACCATTTTGCTCGTGAATTTAATCTTAAACCGATTGGTACAATTGCTCATGAGTGGTTTATGGGCCATCAAGCTTTAGTCAATGTCGGCGATTCACAACGAGTTGCTTTAGAACAGTGGTTACGAGCGTTTGATGGGCAGCTGTCTATTGCCCCAACCGATACCTTAACCATTGATGCCTTTATTCGTGATTTTAATGTGCACCTTGCCAAAGCCTATGATGGGGTTCGCCATGACTCCGGTTGTCCGTTTACTTGGGGCGATAAAATGCTCGCTCACTATAAAAAGTTAGGCATTGACCCTAAAAATAAGCTGTTTATTTTCTCCGATGGGCTTAACTTTGACCAGGCATTATCATTGTGTGAATACTTTGCAGGGCGAGTTCGTATCTCATTTGGTATCGGAACCTTTCTTACTAATGATTTAGCGGGCTGGAAAAATGATCGGGATAAAGCCTATCAACCGTTGTCGATGGTGATTAAATTAACTGAGTGCAATGGTCGTCCGGTAGCGAAGGTGAGTGATGAACCAGAAAAAGCCATGTGTGAAGACCCAATTTTTCTCGCTAACCTGAAGCAACGTTTTAATATTGAGGTGGATATGGATCGGTTAATTTTAGAGTTACAGCAAAAAAAGAGTCGAAAACGACAATACATTGCCGCTGCATAGCTAATCATGACTGAAAACCACCCTATTCGAGGGTGGTTTTCTTTTTAGGTGGTGCATGCAATAGGTAAAACTTTACCTAATTAGTCCGATTCGGCATGATAATAAAACTCGAGATGCATAAAGAGAAACGTCATGATTTATACGCCAATCAAAACCGCCGTTATTGGCTACGGTTATTCTGCTAAAACCTTTCACCTCCCATTTATAAAAACCTTACCTGAGCTAGAGCTATGCGCGATCAGTTCTAGTCAACAATCTGCCGTTGAACATGATTGGCCACAGGCGAAGTGGTATCAAGATGCAGAGGCATTACTCGATCACAGCGATGCAGAACTGGTGATTATTACCGCTCCTAATGATGTTCATTTCCCTTTGGCCAAGCGTGCGTTAGAAAATGGCAAACATGTGATCGTTGAAAAGCCATTTGTCACCCAAATTGAACAAGGCAAAGCTTTAATTACTTTGGCGCAAGAGCAACGGCGAGTGTTGAGTGTGTTCCATAATCGGCGTTGGGATGGGGATTTCCTCACCGTAAAAAAAATGATTGAACAAGGTCGTTTGGGGGAGGTGCGCTTATTCGAGTCTCATTTTGATCGTTATCGTCCAGACGTTCGCCAGCGTTGGCGTGAACAGGCACAAGAGGGGGGTGGCATTTTATTTGATTTAGCTCCACACTTATTGGATCAAGCGTTGGTGCTGTTTGGTCTTCCACAAGCCATCAATGCTCAATGTCGAATGATGCGCCCAGGCGCGACAACCATTGATTACTATAATCTTATTTTGCACTACCCTAATCATTTAGTGCATTTGCATTCTAACCTATACAGCCCCGAGCCCAATCTACGTTATAAGATCTTAGGAACGCTTGCCAAATACGAAAAAATGGGGCTTGACCCACAAGAAGCGCAGCTTAAACAAGGGGTAGAGCCTATTGGTGACCACTGGGTAAGTGAAGACCCAACGCTTTATGGTCAACGCTATAGTGAATCCGGAGCTCAGGCGATAACCACTGAGTGTGGCGGCTATCAGCACTACTTTAAAGCCGTTGCCGATGCGATTCGGTTGGGCACTGAAAACCCCGTTCCTGCTGAGCAAGCGCTGCAAAATATCGCCTTAATTAAGCTAGCACAAGAAAGCAGCAAAACCGGACGAACGTTAGCGGTCATTGCTTCTGAGATGGGCATTATGTAGCGATATTCAGTTGTTAAGAGAAAGGTGAGGGGGGGGGATTTTCCCCCTCCTCGGTGATAATCAAACCACACCTTGCTCGATCATTGCGTCAGCGACTTTTCGAAAGCCTGCAATGTTGGCTCCGAGAACCAAATTGTTCGGTTCGCCAAATTCTACTGCCGTATCACGTGCATTGCGGTAGATATTTTTCATGATCACTTTTAATTTTTCATCGACTTTGGCAAAACTCCACGTTTGCATACTGGCATTTTGCGCCATTTCTAGCTGGCTGGTGGCCACGCCTCCTGCATTGGCCGCTTTACCTGGGCCGTAGCAAATGTTTGCATCAAGGAACACTTCTACTGCGTCTTGGGTTGACGGCATGTTTGCACCTTCCGATACCGCGATAACGCCATTGGCCACAAGAGCTTGCGCATCTTGTGCGGTCAGTTCATTTTGTGTGGCACATGGAAAGGCTAAGTCAGCAGGGAAGCGCCAAACTGCATGACCATCGGCTGGATAATCGCTAGCCGGAATATAACGAGCATCAGAATGATACTGTAGGTATTCTGCTAAACGAACTTTACGCACTTCTTTGAGCTCTTTTAAGGTCGCCAAGTTAATGCCTGTTTCATGGTAGAGGGTTCCGCTTGAATCCGAGCATGTAATGGGGCGAGCACCGAGTTCATAGAGCTTTTCAATGGTGTAAATCGCCACATTACCGGCCCCCGAAACTAGACAGGTTTTGCCTGCTAATGATTGATTGTGATCTTCTAGCATGTATTGTGCGAAGTAAACGCACCCATAACCAGTGGCTTCTTTACGAACCAAAGAACCGCCCCAAAGTAGGCTTTTTCCTGTGAATACGCCGTCATAATTACCCGTTAAGCGTTTATATTGACCAAACATATAGCCAATTTCACGTGCTCCAACGCCAATATCGCCTGCTGGAACATCACTTGTCGGGCCAATGTGACGGTACAACTCATTAATAAACGATTGGCAAAAACGCATAATTTCAGCATCCGACTTCCCTTTGGGATCGAAATTTGCGCCCCCTTTTCCACCGCCAATGGGTAAGCCAGTTAAGGCATTCTTAAACACTTGTTCAAAGCCTAAAAATTTGATGATACTGGCATTGACGCTCGGGTGAAAACGTAGTCCACCTTTGTATGGCCCTAAAGCCGAGTTAAATTCAATCCGATAGCCTTTGTTAACTTGCACATTTCCTTGATCATCAACCCAAGGTACACGAAACATAATTTGTCGCTCAGGTTCAACCATCCGTTCGATGATGGCATGCGCTTTGTATTTTTCATTGGTTTCTAAGATGGGTTGTAGTGAGTCTAAGATCTCTTCTACTGCTTGATAAAATTCGGCTTGTGCGGGGCTTGTTTTTTTTAATCTGGCTATAGTGTTATGAATGTAAGTCACGATGATTTCCTTGTGAGATTAATTTGTTGATGTCCTTGATTAGGAAATGATGCCCTCATGGCTTTTCCTAAATTTTTGATAAAATAAGAGTTTTTCGCTCGTTAATGGGTGTTGATGATTCCAGAGCAACCCGTATATGCTATTGAATCATGAAATAAAATGCAGCAAAAATGTGTATAAATGTATTCAACGTCGGAAAAATAAATATTAAGGCTAAAAACCAGCTAAGTATTTTTATGGTGAATACTTTGGTTTCATGTCGCCACTCACAAAATAAAGAGTAAAACGATCTGCTCGCTTGATAAATATCAAAGTTTACTCATTCATGTCACGGGAACAAGGAAAATTTTTTAGGCTCGCCTATCCTTAGTATCGATATGTTTTAAAGGGAGATATTCCCTTTGTGACTTGAAGCGACAGCGGTATTGGCGATGTTGGTTTTCCGCAATCATATAGATTTAGATTGGCTTTTAATAAAAATCAGCCTTTTGGGTGAATTTATCACTTACTTGCCGTTTTCTGGTTACTTCAAGTGGTTTGGGGATAGTGTCTATTAAATTGATAGCTATAGTGTATTAGTGTTTGATTTTTAAATAGCTTAGCCTAGATCTAGATAACCGTTTATGTGTGAAATTACTCGGTAGTCACTGCAGCAATGTATAGCAAGGAGAATAGAATGGAAAATAATGGGATAAATTCAGGTGGTAAGTGCCCAGTCATGCATGGTGGTGTTACCTCTGCCGAGATGTCCAACATGGATTGGTGGCCTAAAGCACTTAATCTTGACATCTTGCATCAACATGACGCAAAAACGAACCCAATGGGGGCTGATTTTAATTACCGTGAAGAATTAAAAAAACTCGATGTTAATGCCTTAAAAAACGACCTGAAAGCGTTAATGACCAATAGCCAAGAGTGGTGGCCAGCTGACTGGGGGCATTATGGCGGTTTAATGATCCGTATGGCTTGGCACTCGGCCGGAACTTATCGTATTGCTGATGGCCGAGGTGGCGCAGGCACCGGCAATCAGCGTTTTGCACCAATAAACTCTTGGCCTGATAATGCTAACTTAGATAAAGCTCGTCGTTTACTTTGGCCAATCAAGCAAAAATACGGCAATAAGATCAGCTGGGCAGATTTGATCATCCTCGCGGGTAACATGGCCTATGAATCGATGGGGCTTAAGACTTTTGGTTTTGCTTTTGGTCGGGAAGATATCTGGCACCCAGAAAAAGATACTTATTGGGGATCAGAAAAAGAGTGGTTGGCACCGAGTGGCGCTAAAAATAGCCGTTATTCTGGCGTTCGTGATCTAGAAAACCCATTAGCGGCAGTCATGATGGGGTTGATTTATGTCAACCCAGAAGGCGTTGATGGCAATCCTGACCCACTGAAAACGGCTCATGATATGCGCGTTACTTTTGAACGTATGGCAATGAACGATGAAGAGACGGTGGCGTTAACCGCTGGTGGTCATACCGTGGGTAAATGTCATGGTAATGGCGACGCGGCCAATTTAGGGCCTGATCCGGAAGGGGCGGAATTAGAAGAACAAGGTTTAGGTTGGATCAATCACACCACACGTGGTGTGGGGCGTAATACGGTCACCAGTGGTATTGAAGGGGCATGGACAACCCATCCAACACAGTGGGATAACGGTTTCTTCTATTTATTGTTTACTTACGATTGGGAATTGAAAAAAAGCCCAGCGGGCGCTTGGCAATGGGAGCCCATCAATATCAAAGAGGAAGATAAGCCAGTTGATGTCGAAGATCCAAGTATTCGCTATAACCCAATCATGACTGACGCCGATATGGCGCTAAAAATGGACCCTGCTTATCGCAAGATTTCTGAGCGTTTTTATCAAGATCCGGCTTATTTCTCTGAGGTGTTTGCTCGTGCTTGGTTCAAACTGACGCACCGTGATATGGGGCCTAAAGCTCGCTATATTGGCCCTGATGTTCCTAAAGAAGATTTGATTTGGCAAGATCCAATCCCAGCGGGACGTAGCGATTATGACGTTGATGCGGTAAAAGCGAAAATTGCCGCCAGCGGCTTAAGTATTAGTGAAATGGTCTCCACCGCTTGGGATAGTGCCCGCACCTTCCGTGGATCCGATAAACGGGGTGGTGCAAATGGTGCGCGGATCCGTCTTGCGCCACAGAAAGATTGGCAAGGTAATGAACCTGAGCGCTTAGCAAAAGTGCTTGCTGTGCTAGAAAACATCGCCAGTGAGTTTGGCATAAGTGTCGCGGATACCATCGTGCTTGCTGGTAATGTCGGAGTTGAAATGGCGGCTAAAGCGGCGGGTGTTGAGGTCAAGGTACCATTTGTTCCTGGGCGTGGCGATGCAACATTAGAGCAAACTGATGTGGCATCATTTGATGTTCTTGAACCCTTATCTGATGGTTTTCGGAATTGGTTGAAGAAAGACTATGTTGTTAGCCCAGAAGAATTGTTGCTTGATCGCGCTCAGCTCATGCGTCTTACCGCACCAGAAATGACCGTATTAATGGGGGGAATGCGCGTATTAGGTACCAACTATGGCGAAACATCGCATGGTGTCTTTACCGACAATGTCGGCGTGTTAAGTAATGACTTTTTCGTGAACTTAACTGATATGCGGTACACTTGGAAACCTAAAGGGCGAAATTTGTATCAAATATGCGAGCGTCAATCTGGCGCAGTCAAATGGACAGCGACGCGAGTCGACTTAGTATTTGGCTCAAACTCTATTCTTCGATCATATGCGGAAGTGTACGCACAAGACGATAACAAAGGAAAATTTGTGCATGACTTTGTTGCGGCTTGGTGCAAAGTGATGAATGCTGATCGTTTTGATCTGATAAAATAGCTTTATCAACGTCAATAGCCCCCAAGTTTGGGGGCTGTTTTTTAAGTGAATGATCGTTTTTCGATTTAATCTGGCCTCAATATTATCGGTCATCCTAACTGGTTTAGGCATGGCTGCCAGATGAGATACCTGTCATTGATTGCCAAAACGCTTGCCACTGATTAAGCTTCCCATAATAAACGCTCGGCTGAACCGAGTGCCACTGGCCATTTGCCTGCTCAATCATCAGTGATGGAAATCCCCGTAGTTGATACTGAGCCATCAGTTGTTGGCTATTGGCAATCGTGGCCGGTAAATCAGATTTGGCTTGCTGCATGGCGTTTTGCCATTTATCGTGTTCAATACCTAATTGGCTTGCTAACTGAGCCAATACTTCTGGCTCGGCAACGGTTAATCCTCGTTGATAATGGGCTTGCTGAATTTTTTTCAACATCGCCAATCCTAGGCCTTGCAATGCTTCCGCGGCGATGATCGCCTGAGCGGTAAGGTAAGAGTCAACGATGAGCGGCTGCTGGCTGGCAATTCGCGAGCGGTACGCTTCACCAAAAACTTGTCCAGTCACCAGGCTAATCTGTTGATCTGCCTCTAATATATGCGCTCGAAACTCGGCGGCCAACTCGGAGCGTGGCAACATGCCACCCGGATGTAACTTGAGTGTGATAGTCGGCATTTCAGCCAGTGTTTCTAGTAGTGGGCTAGCACCGAAACACCAGCCACACATTGGGTCAAAAAAGTAGTGTACTTTTACCATTGCATTTCACCCATATGTACTTTTGCGCCAATCTCTAATGCCATGGGTAAACCGGCTTCAGGATAAAGCTTAAGCATACGTTTGATTAATTGTTGACTATCTTTACTGGTTTGTTTTGCTTGGGCAAAATCCGCTAAATAGCGCTGAGCAAAGCTAATCGCTGAGGCATCTAATTGAGTACCGGCAATCATGTGACCAGGGATCACCACTTCTGGTTTTAAGGCTTGCATACGCTCAAGCTGCTGTGCCCACGCTTGACGGCTGGCATCGCTTTGCGCATCGGCCATCCATAAGTGAACGTTACCGTAGACCGCTACATTGCCCAAAATGGCTTTGTTGGCTGGGATCCACAAGTAAGGGCGATGGGCTAGCTCACCGTCTGCATCGTGGATCTCTATGGTTTGTCCATCAATGGTGAGCGTTTTACCATGATAAGCGGTCGGTAATACTGGTTTCACTGGCGCGTTAGTGCCCATTTTCGGAGCCCAGAATGCTAATTTGCCATCGAGCTTTTCTTCAATTGTCGCGCGAACTCCCGGAGTGGTGAGGACTTTCGCATCAGGGAATAGCTCATGCAATACTTCCGCGCCAAAATAGTAATCCGGATCCGCTTGGCTAATAAAAATCGTGCTTAGGTTTTTACCTGAATCGATGACTTTAGCGGCAATGCGTAAGGCATCGGCTTTGGTAAAGCCAGTATCGATCACCATGGCTTCTGTTGCGCCGTAAACTAAGGTTGAGTTTACATGAAAGCTATTGCCATCGGCGTTGTAAACGTCCAGTGTTAGAGGTTGCTGTGCCGCAAATGCAGTGCTGGTGATCAGTGTCGTTGCGGTCAGTAGAGTCAGTTTTTTCATGATGATTGATCCTAAAATAGAGTATCGAAAGTGGGTTATCGGTTCGGGAGCTATCATACGAATTAGACTTGTTCGGATATATAGCTAATAATTGACATCATTGTTTCTTAAATCGAGCAAATTATGGATCGACTCACGGCAGCAAAAGTTTTTCTAGATGTGGCGATAACTCAAAGCTTTACAGCAACCGCAGAACGTTTAACCATGTCACGGCCAATGGTGACCCGTTATATTGATACCATGGAAAATTGGTTGGCGATTCGATTATTCAACCGGACAACACGGATGGTGTCACTAACGAGCGCTGGTGAGCAATGTTTGCCGGAAATTGAAGCTTGGGTTCAGCAGTCAGAAGTTTTATTACATCAGACAATGAATAAAGAGGATTTGCGTGGCAAGATAAAATTGGCGGCAAGTATGTCTTTTGGTTTTTCGCAGTTAGTGCCTGCCATCAAGACGTTTTTAATAAAGCATCCGTTGGTATCGATTGATATGGAAGTGCAGGATAAAACGGCTGATCTTATTGCTGAGCGAATTGATCTTGCGATCAGGATTGCCTCTAATCCTGACCCTAGTTTGATTGGGCGTAAGATTGCGGAGTGTGAGTCGGTATTGGTCGCCGCTCCAGACTATTTAGCTACTCAGCCTGAGATTACCATTCCGCAAGATTTAGTCTTGCACCGCTGTTTAGGATATAAAAGTGCAGAGCGACATATTTGGCATTTAAGTCAAGGAGAGCAACAGACGTCAGTAGAGGTACAATGTGCATTCAGTGCTAACGAGGCAACGGCACTCTTGAGTGCTGCGATTTATGGAATGGGGGTGAGTTTACAACCGACTTACCTTGTTGCGCGAGCATTAGCGAATGGACAATTAATACGCTTATTACCCGATTGGCAACCACAAACGATGGCAATCTATGCATTATATCCATCACGAAAGCATCTTGCTCCTGCTGTTCGCCATTTGATCGATCATTTGGTCGCAGAGTTTTTACCTGGCGAGTCGCTTTCTAAGCAAGGCATCGGGATGGATAGAGTGTGGCAACCCTTATGTTTGTGAGCCATTTACTAGATTGCGACAACGATATCGGCGAGCTTCGCTGATCGTGTCTTATGCTTGAGTATCACTGCGGGAAGATGCCCCACCATAGTCGCAACAAAAGCGGTTAAGGTGGGGAAGCCGTTAGCAACCGCCTTGTTGCTGCGCCTGTTTAACCATTGCTTGGCGCTGAGTTTCCTTATCCGATGTCCATTCAGTGTTTTGCTGCGTTCCTTCTTCCAATGCTTTAGGAGCAAATACAAAGTACTTATTGAAGGTCATTGTTAATTCTCTCAGTAATAAAAATCAACCAAAAAAATAGAGGATGTTAACTCAGTTAACATCCTCCCTGATGCTTATTTTTTAGGCGTAGATAATAGGGATGAATTTATTTACCGTCAATAGGGCGAGTAAATTTATACATCATAAGTCGTGGAAGCGGTATTACCACCCGTTCCTGTCCAATTGGTATGGAAGAACTCACCACGAGGTCGGTCGATACGTTCATAAGTATGAGCGCCAAAGTAATCACGTTGGGCTTGCAGCAAGTTTGCAGGTAGACGTGCAGTGGTATAACCATCTAAGAAGGTCAATGCCGAGGTGGTGCACGGCATCGGGATTCCGACTTCAAGTGATTTAGCTGCCACTTTACGCCATGCGCCAAGGCAATTATCCAAAATACCTTTGAAGTAGGGATCAGAACCTAAGAATGCAATAGCTGGGTTTGCTGAAAACGCATCACGAATATTACTTAAGAAAGCGGAACGAATGATACAGCCACCACGCCACATTAGCGCTACGTTGCCGTAGTTAAGATCCCAACCATTTTCATTCGAGGCTTCACGCATCAACATAAAACCTTGTGCATAAGAGATGATCTTCGATGCCAATAAGGCTTGACGAAGGGCATCAACCCACGCTTGTTTATCACCTTCAACCGGTGCGATGGTTTTGGTAAATAATTGTTCAGCGGCAACACGTTGATCTTTAAGTGCGGATAAGCAGCGAGAGAATACGGATTCAGTGATTAGCGTCAGCGGAATACCCATGTCTAAGGCATTAATCCCCGTCCATTTACCCGTGCCTTTTTGACCAGCAGTATCAAGAATTTTTTCTACTAATGGTTGGCCATCTTGATCTTTATAGCCAAGGATATCGGCGGTAATTTCAATAAGATAGCTATCAAGTTCGGTTTTGTTCCAATCAGAAAATACCGCTTGCATTTCATCCGCAGACATCCCAAGTCCATCTTTCATAAACTGGTAAGCTTCAGTGATAAGCTGCATGTCACCGTATTCGATACCGTTATGAACCATTTTCACAAAGTGTCCCGCACCATCATTACCGACCCAGTCACAACAAGGTTCTCCAGAATCCGTTTTGGCTGAAATGGCTTGAAAAATAGGTTTTACGGCTGGCCAAGCTTCCTCGGCACCACCCGGCATGATAGAAGGCCCGAAACGTGCACCTTCTTCTCCACCAGAAACACCAGTACCAATAAAGTGAATACCTTTCTCTCGTAGCGCAGCGACTCGGCGGTTGGTGTCTGGGTAGTTAGTATTGCCCCCATCGATAATGATGTCGCCTTTATCGAGTAAAGGAACTAATTGATCGATAAATGCATCCACCACATCTCCAGCTCGTACCATCAGCATGACTTTGCGTGGTGTGGCAAGTTTATCCACTAAGTCTTGTAGTGAGTAAGCACCGACAATCTTGGTGCCTTTGGCTGGGCCTTGTAAAAACTCATCCACTTTCGCGGTAGTACGGTTATAAGCCACCACGTTAAAGCCATGATCATTCATATTTAAGATAAGGTTTTGGCCCATGACTGCTAGGCCGATAACACCGATATCACCTTTCATTTCTTATTCTCCTTTACGCAATTTTTGCTGCTGCGTCTAAATCTAAATACCACTCCGTTGCACCGTGAGATGACTGAATTTTCGCCGCTGGATAAGGGAGAGCTACGGCTGGAGTGGTGTGAATTTGATGGACGATCTCGGCTTTACTTGAGCCCAGAACAAGGTAACTAATCCGTTTTGCCGCTTCTAATACTTTTGCTGTTTTAGAAATACGAAGTTGCCCCGATTCTGGATGAGTGGCCACGACCGATAGCTGTTCATCTTGATAGTTGGTCAGGTTAGGAAAGAGCGATGCGGTATGTCCATCAGCGCCGACTCCCAATAGAATCCAATCAAAAACTGGGACGCCATTTTCCACCGGAACGATTTGCGTCATTTCTTCGGCAAAACGTTTTGCTTCGGCATGGGGTTCATTTTCGCCTAAAATACGGTGGATATTTTCCGCGGGAATGTTGATTTGGCTAAATAAAAGCGTGTTCGCTTCGCCATAGTTACTTTCGGCATCATCGGGAGCCACACAGCGCTCATCACCCCACCAAAAATGTAAGTTTTGCCATTGAATGTTGGAGGCGTACGGTTGAGAAGCCAACAATTTAAACAACATCTTCGGTGTGCTGCCGCCAGAAAGAGAGATATGTATTGGCTGGCCTTGTTGGCTGTATGCCTGTAAGTCCTTCGCTAAGGATTCAACAACCGCGTTTGCCGTTGGAAAAATCTTATTTTTAATCATAATTCGCAATAATCCGTATCGGTTAAATTTTTACATGGGAAGCGCCATTCACGGCCATCTCGCTGTAATAAATCATCTGACTCTTTGGGCCCCCAAGTGCCACAAGCATAGCCATAAAGTGATTGGGGATCTTGTTTAAAATCTAAAATAGGCTGCACAAATTTCCAACAGGCTTCTACCGCGTCAGTTCTTGCAAACAAGGTCGCATCACCGTTAAGAGCATCAAGTAATAGACGCTCATAAGCTGTCAGCATTTTTTTCTCAGAGAGTGACGTGTAGTGAAAGTCCATTGCGACTTCTTTGGCTTTAAAACCAGCACCTGGCTCTTTTAATCCAAAGCTCATCTGAATACCTTCATCAGGCTGAATACGGATGATTAATTTATTTTCTGGCGCATTGTGAGCAAAAACTGGGTGGGGTGTACGTTTGAAATGGATGACGACTTCAGTGACTCGAGTCGGCAGACGTTTACCTGAGCGCACGTAAAAAGGTACACCATTCCAACGCCAGTTATTAATAAACATTTTCAAAGCAATATACGTTTCAGTACGAGAATCATCGGCCACGCCTGGCTCATTTCGATAACTGGGTAAAAACTTACCTCGTACTTCTGATTCTGTGTATTGACCGAGTACTAGGTTATTTCGTAGATCTTGTTCAGACAGTGGTTGTAAGCTCTGCAACACTTTATTCACTTCATTACGAATGGCATTGGCATTAATTTCAGCCGGAGGCTCCATACTCATCATAGCCAGTACTTGGAGTAAATGGTTTTGGAACATATCACGCACTGCACCGGAACCATCGTAATAACCGCCACGCTCTTCGACGCCAAGAAATTCTGCGCCAGTAATTTCGACATAGTCGATAAAATTCCGGTTCCATAATGGCTCAAACATACCGTTGGCAAAGCGGAAAACCAGTAAGTTTTGGACGGTTTCTTTGCCTAAGTAATGATCAATTCGGTAGATTTGGTGTTCGGAAAAATAGCGGTGGATTTCGATATCCAATGCCTGTGCAGATTTTAAATCATAACCAAATGGTTTTTCGATAACTAATCGTTTCCAGCCATTTTGTTCACTATTTAATCCGTGAGCGGCCAAATTACTCGGGATGACACCATATAAGCTGGGTGGGGTAGCAAGATAAAACAGCGTATTACGCTTGGTTTGTTGATATTGCAGCGCAAGTTGATCAAGGCGTGTCGATAACTTGGCATAATCATCAACGTTTGAAGTGTCAATGGCTTGATAGTGAAGGTGTTCACTGAAAGCATCAAGAATGGCGGGTTCGGTTTTTTCTAACTCTTGCAGGGAGCGTGTTAATTTTTCTCGATAAGTTTGATCGCTATATTCCGTTCGACTAACACCTAAAATACAAAAGGATTCAGGAAGTTGTTTGCTTGCATATAAATGATATAAAGCAGGAACTAACTTACGGTAGGTGAGATCTCCCGATGCACCAAAAATAACGATGCAGCTGTTTTCAGGTATTACCATCATCTTTCCCTTAAAAACGAAGTACTTAGTATGCGCCAACTCTAGGATTGTTGACTTTAGCAGCGCAGTACACGTATAAAAAGTAGTTTTTGGCTATCATGCTCATAGTCAAAACCGATATCCAGATCACACAGTGAGTGAAATGGCTACCGTTCTTTGGCAGGTATTGTCTACGACAATTTGACATACATCAACTATTGATGACGCAATCGATTAAATATTGAGTGTTCAAAGTGCGAGATAAATTAAAACTGGTCGCGTAAATAAGTTTTCACGGCTTGAATGTGTTGATCAATCGCGACTTGGTCTCGTTGTGCTTCATCGAGAAATTGATCGGCATAGGTTTGGTACACCTTCTGTTCTAAAAAAAGTAGGTAAAGTTTTGGATCAATATGGCCACTGGTCGCCATGGTCGTCATGATGTCTATCGATTCGGTGAGTGTTTTGGCTTTTTTATATGGCCTATCACTCGATGTCAGTGCTTCGAAAACATCGGCGATGGCCATAATGCGAGCTGGAATGGAAAGTTGTTGTTCATTTAATCCTCTTGGGTAGCCTTTTCCATCCATTCGTTCATGATGTCCTCCTGCAATGTCGGGCACATTTTTGAGATGTTCTGGATAGGGAAGACGTTTTAGCATGACAATTGTTTGAATAATATGGTCATTGATCATAAAGCGTTCTTCCTCGGTTAAGGTGCCGCGGCGCACACTGAGGTTATACAGCTCACCGCGGTTATAGCGCAGCGGTTTGGGCTTAAGTACAAAGCCTTCTTGTTCTATTGTTGCTAGTGGAGCGCTATCCCATTTTATTTGATGAACCACTTTATCAGCCAGAACGTTTTCCATCACTGGCAAGGTGGGTTTGTTGCGATGACGCTGAGCTTCCAGCCAAGAGATACCGATTTGATCATCTAAGGTGCGCTTCCATTGTCGTTGAGCAATCTGTCCAAGTCGGGCGATATCTTGCTCCGTCATTGATTCACTGCCAATATTGCACTGTGCGACAAAGGTAAATTCATCATCAAGCGTCTGGTGTTGTTTGGTGAGTGTTTTTTGTAGAGTGACGGGATTACCACCGTTAGCGATGGCTTGCCAGTAATCGGCTTCAGCTTGTACTTTCAGCAATTCAAAACGCATACGTATTTCGTGGATTCGGTCATAAATCGTCTCAAGTTTGGTCGCTTTATCGACCACATATTCGGGCGTGGTGACTTTCCCGCAATCGTGCATCCAAGCGGCGAGCATTAATTCTTCCCACTGTTCGGTAGATAAGATGAAGTCGGGGAAATAACGCTTATCTTTAGTTGCGGCTTTGGCGAGCATTTGGGTCAATTCAGGCACTCGTTGACAATGGCCTCCTGTATAGGGAGATTTAGTATCAATGGCCGAGGCGATTAAGGTAATAAAAGCATTCAGCATCTCTTTTTGCTGCTGCATTTTATCAATATTATCTTTGGCAATTTCTGCAAAGCTAAGCACTTCACGCAGGAACGCGTGTTTGTCAAGTTGCGATTTTTTGATTGCCCGTTCGTACCCCAAATTCAGTACACCAATCAGTTGACGTGATTTATTAATTAATGGAAACAGATAAATATCGCTATTAAATAGCTGATCTTTATAAGGGAATAATACATTGTCGTTACGATTTAAATGTATGATTTGTCCTTGACGTAGCTTGGTCAATAGCCAAGGTGTGCTTTGTACTAAGGTATTGATGTCAATTTTAAATGGTATGATTGCGTGGTTGGCGGCGGTGGTGAACTGCTGCTGATCGTGGTTATAGGTATAAAGTAAAATAGTTTCAGCCTTCGTGATCAAATAACCTTGATGAGTAATGGTTTTCGCAAAAACGTCAAAGTCTTGGTTAGAGGCAGCATCACGCAGTAGGCGTAATAAGTCATGCAGCGTGTGTTCCATCAATTCGATCGATTTCGTTAGATCGGCAACTTCTTTAATGATGCTTTTGGGATAGCGAGTTTTTTGGAAATCAAAACGAGAAATGTTACCGGTTTGCACGACTAAATCACTGAGTGGCTTGGCAATTCTATTCGAAACAAACCGGACAAAAAGAAAACTAATACTCAACATGAACAAAGCTAAGAATATTTGTTTATCCCGAATGCTTAATAAGGTTGCCATTAGGTCATTTTCTGGGGTTGCATGGGCAAGAATTAGGTTTACCTCTGGGCTTAACTTAATCAAGGAGTTTGCTCCAATCCAGGATTGATCCGCAAAAGTGAAGGTTTTCAGCGTACTTTTCTTGGCTGCTTCTGATGTTAAATTGGCAAAGATACTGGATGAAAACGGGGTTTGATCTCCTGAGCTAGGTTCACGGAATGTCATTGAAGTGTTGTGCTGTGCCAATAGTTGGAAATTTTGATCAAAGAGTGCCAGTTGAGTATTGGCGGTATAAGCGATGTTTGACAACTGTTCTGAGAGGCCATCTAGGGTGAAATCGGCACCCACCACTTTTTTTTGATCCAAGGATCGGCGCGAGAGCGATACACCGTACTGATTGATAAAGTAAAAAAAATAAGGTTCAGTCAGGCGGATAGCACCATCACTTTTTGCATTCACAAACCACGGGCGGACACGTGGATCAAATGGTGTGTCGTGATGTTCTGTTTGTTGAATAGGAATAAAGTGTTGATCTAAAAAGGTGATGCGGCTATATCCATTGACTAGTGTTTCATTAATCAGTAAGTGAGCTTCTTGCGGAGCTTGATAACGTTGTTTGCTCTGTTCGTTAAATAAAGGAACCAGCATGGTGAAATCGCCATTTTCATTGCCGAAATAAACCGTTACTAAATATGGATTTTGCTGAAAAATTAGATTTAATGCGTTGAGTGAGCGAATGTCTTCATCAATAGGATAGTGCCCATCAATAAAATGGCTGAAGGCCATAAAATCAAGCGTGGTGATGATTGGGGCAATACCTTGCTGGAAAGTCTGCTCTATTTTTTCTCGTTTTTCTTGATGGCTCTGTGTCAGGCTAACTTGAACCAGTTGTTTAGAATAATGGGAGCCCACCATAATAAGTATCATGCCAATAAACACAACCAGTACCATGAATAGTGTACTGATTTGTATGCTGAGGGAGAAATAGCGCTTCACCATGATCACATCCTAAGTTAGGTCATGGATTAAGTATTGTTCAGGTCGATTGAGTTGCCAAGCGGATGGAGTGATTGTGTGAATCTCACCCAAGATGACGGAGGGCGAGATTTGATCCGATATATGACATTGAAAGGGCCTCTGGGTATACGATTGGTAAGCTGATTCTCAGGCTGGTAAACTGTTCACCTGCTAAATATAAGGGAGTTGGTTATGAAACTTGCGGTCGATACTCATACACACACATACGCTAGTGGTCACGCTTATAGTACGTTAATCGAAAATGCTAAAGCGGCGCAAGAAAAAGGGCTGCAGATGTTCTGTACTACCGATCATGCTGAGTCGATGCCTGGGGCTCCTCATTATTGGTTTTTTGCCAATCAACGAATTTTACCCCGCTTTTTACATGATGTAGCGATTATTCGAGGAATAGAATCAAATATTCTTAATGTACAAGGTGAGGTGGATCTTCACCCTTCCGTTGATCAACATCTAGATTGGGTTATCGCTAGTTTTCATGAGCCAGTTTTTCAGCCGAGTACCCAAGCTGTTCATACCCAAGCGCTGATCAACACGATAAAAAGCGGTCGGGTAGATGCATTAGGACACTTAGGCAATCCCAATTTTGATTTTGACTTTGAAACCGTGATTAAGTGTGCGGCAGAGTATAATGTTGCAATAGAAATTAATAACAGTACCTTAAAAGGACATAGTCGAGTGGGCAGTGTTGAGCGTTGTTATCATATCGCTGAAATAGCCAAATCGGTGGGAGCCTGGATCACAACAGGGAGTGACGCGCACTTTTGTCATGACGTCGGCAATTTAACGCTCGCGAGTGAATTATTAGATAAGGTTGGTGTGAAGCCATCCAGCGTTATTACTCATTGCCCGCAACAATTTTTGGCCTTTCTTGCACTACGCGGACGCCAGCCTATTTCTGAATATCAATCTATTTTTGAATATCAATAAAGGTAAATATGTCTGGTTTTTTGATCGGTTGTTTAAGCAAAATAGGTATATCCCCTTTTACTTGAAGACGCAGTGGTGCTAGCTGTTTTCGTTTACCCCAATCACATAGTTGGTCTATGTTAATGGGGATAAACTCCTTTGCCGCCTACCGGCAACTGCAAGTCGTTTGGACATAGACATTATAAGGAAGTTATACAATGAAAAAACGTTTACTGTTGAGTACGGGACTATTATTAGTCGCTAGTCAGGCATGGGCGGCTAATATGGATCTGAAACCACTCATGCAACAGATGAAATTGGAATTTAAGGCCGCAGCAGAAGCGCAAACTGTTGAAGACATGCAAGTGCCCATTGCACAGTTGAGCGTGTTGGTAACACAAGCAAAACAGGCGCAATACCCACCAGAAAGAGCAAGTATTTATCAAGAAGGGTTTAACAAGCTGACGGTGGCCTTAGATCAAGTGACGAATGAACTCTCAGCAGGTGAATTTGATGCGGCTAAACGGTCACTAAAAGAAGTCGATGATCTTCGTATTGAATATCATGAGAAAAAAAAGCCGAGTCTGTGGCAACGTTTATTTGGCTAGCGGTTAGGCGATGATAATGATTCTCCCATCGCCCATGTGCGTTTGGGGATGGGGAATCATTTTGCTGGTGTTGCTAATTTAGGTTTGAGGTGCAGCAGAATAAAATCAATAAAGACGCGTAATCGAGCGGGCATATATTTGGTTTGAGCATACTGCATGGCAATGGCTCCGTGGTAGTTACTTTTTATCGTCCAATCTGGTAGTAATTGAACCACTTCCCCCTTTACTAAAGCATTTTGTATAACAAAATCATGGAAAATTCCAATTCCCAGTCCACTTTTTACTGCATTTAGGCGCATTTGCGAATGGTTGACGGCATAGCGACCTGAAATGGGCACGGTATGGAATTCATCCTCTTTAAGAAAATCCCAAATATGATCGTGTTCCGTCTCTGCAAGATATAAGCAATCATGCTCTTTCAACTCTGTTGGGTGACAAGGCGTGCCTCGCTCCTGCAAATAGGTAGGGCTCGCGCACAGCACTAAGTTTGTTTTGCACAATTCACGTAGCACTAAATTTTCATCGGGTTTATCTGTTAGTTTAAAAGCCACATCGATGTTATGGCGGAACAGATCAATCTCTCCATCGATAACCCGCAATTTGAGCTGAATGAGAGGGTACTGCTTGAGGAAAGGAATGACGAAAGGCTGGAGAACCGAATTAAGAAAGGCTTCGGGAGCTGCAATCGTTAATGCTCCAGAGGGTTCAGTATGGTCAGCATGAGATAATTCAAAAGCTTGCTGGGCGGCATTAACCATCACTAAGCACTGATCATAGACTCTTTGTCCGGCTTGAGTAATGACCAGTTTGCGGGTCGTTCTTTCAAATAATTTAACAGAAAGCGCCAGTTCTAGGCGAGTAATCAGCTTGCTCAATGCTGATGGCGTAACCCCCAGTTTTTGGGCGGCAGCAGTAAAGCTACCTTCATTAACCACTAAAATAAAAGTGGCTAGATCTGGGAGTAGGCTGATGAGTTTCGTATTAAGCATAATGGGTGTGCTTACTCTGATAAATTGCTAATAGGAGTTTATAACCATCTATCGATAGGATAGTTGTATGGCTAAATTATTCGCTTTTATTATGTTTTTATTTTTATTTATCAATATCCCCTTCCTACTTGAAGCTGCACGGGTGTTGGCTACGTTCTTTCACCCCAATCAACTAGCCTGTCTATGCT
>NZ_WXWH01000010.1:0-47359 GCF_009904905.1 Vibrio sp. V30_P3S12P165
GATGTAGATAGTCAACGATATTAAAAATGCGTCTATTGATACTCATATGAAATACGAATAATAAACAAATACAAACAAAGAGAGTCTTGATTGTATTAATAATTAGAATTGAGATAAACTGATTAACTAAATTATTATATATCTCCTCTGTATTAGAAAGTACCGTTAGGATTCCTATCTTTTGTGAATACTGTTCATTTTGGTCAATATGATTTATAGGATAGACGTGTTCAATCGCATAAGTTGGCGGTGGGGTACCTGAAGAGATTTGGGTTCCATTAGATTGTATTTCTAAATAGTCGATCTTAGGAAGTTGTGCGAGTAAGTTCATGTGTTGTTGAACTAACGGAAGATCATAAGCCCACAAAGCACTGGCAATCAGTTCAATATGCAGTGTTTCAATTTCTTGATGCCTATCCTTGACTTCATTCATTTCTATCCGGTAGTAATTAAATAATTGAATCGAAGTTGCGACAAGAGTAAAGAGGCTGCTCACCAGCACCATAGTGAGGATTATTTTTTTGCCAATACGACTGAGCCAGGGATTTTGTGGTATGTCCTTATAGTGCATAGCGTTTCCTGATCGATAAAGCATTAAAAGTAACAGCGTATTATTGGTAGTGGTAGAAACACATCCCAATAACACTCATTTTCTCATGCTACTAGTATAGAGTATCTGGGACACATGGTTTTCATTTGTCTTATGATGTTGCAGGCAGGAGTAAAAAAGCGTGTTGAGGTGCCACTAGGTATTCCCTGACTCTGATCAGGGAGTACCTAGTGGTTATTGCTTATGGGGCGGTTCGTGCTTACGGGGCTTCGGCTATGCAAATTTGTTTTAGACAAATTTATTATTCACTGCATGGGCTAAGCCGTCGTGAAACGTTGCGGAACTGGTGGTTTAGACCTGAAAACGATTCACGGTGTTTTGTAGCTGAGAGGCTAATTGACTTAATTCAATACAAGCTTGTGTCGCACTTGATGATCCTTGGGCAACTTGTTTAGCTGATTCATTAATCCGTTCAATATTGCGGTTTAGCTCTTCACTTACCGAGTCTTGTTCACCACAAGCGCTGGCGATTTGAATGGTCATATCAGCAATTTGTTCACTTTGGTTACTGATTTGCTGAATAACTTGCTGGGTTTGATGGCTTTGTTCAACACATTGGGTCATCAATGCGCTGCTTTGCGCCGTCGCTTCACGAGCTTTGAGGGCACAATGCTGTAATGTTTGAATAATAGTGACAATATCGCCAGTTGATTGCTGAGTTTTACCGGCAAGGGCTCGCACTTCATCAGCGACAACGGCAAATCCACGGCCTTGTTCACCTGCTCGAGCCGCCTCAATCGCAGCGTTGAGGGCTAACAAATTAGTTTGATCGGCAATATTGCTGATCACATCGACCACCATATTAATTTGTTGAGCTTGCTCTTCAAGTTCTAAAACACGTTGCTCAGCCTGTGAGATCTCGTGTGTTACTTGGTCAATGGAATGGGCCACGTTTGCCATCTGCTCTGAGCCAGTGATCGCTTGTTGATTGCTCTCTCGAGCTGCATCAGAAGCGACTTCAGTATTGCGAGCAACTTCCGTTATGGTTGATTTCATCTCAGTCATTGCGGTTGCGATGTGCATCACTTCGGCTTGTTGCTCATGCATCCCTTGTGACGTTTGCTCTGAGACTGCACTGACTTCATCAACTGAATGTGCCAGTTGTGTTGCACCAGCAACAATTTCTTCGACCATAGTGCGTAAATTATTTTGCATGCTGCTACACGCATCAGCCAGCTTACCCAGCTCATCTTGCCCGATCTGTTGGCGATCCAAGTGATGGGCTAAATTACCTTGAGCAATGGCATGGGCTTGATTGACGACTTGCTGCAAAGGACGGCAAATTAAGTTGGCTAAAAGGAGCGTCATGCCGACCATAAAGCCAAGTAATGCAGCAATGCTGGAAATAGAAAAGTGTCGGATAGTATCAGTTAATGCGGTTAATTCTGAACGGTTATTATCAACATAGCTTAAATTTAGCTTAAGTAACTCACCGATGGCATTTTCTAGCTTTTCATATGTGTGTAGCGAGTGCCGAATATCGTTGAGAGCTTTTTCCGTTTTTTGCGCGCGAATTTCATTATTAAAAGAACTTAATGCATTTTGATACTCTAGCCAGAGATTTTTCACCGGAGCAAAAACTGCACGTTCATTTTCTGTCCAGATACTGCGTTCATAGTGGGTTAGTTCAGCGGCAATTTCTTGATAACGCCCGTCCATCCAAGTGATTTCTTCATCAATTTCGGCTGGATCGGTTGCGGTTAGTAAGCTGATTTGAGCCCGTCGAACGGAGGACATATTATATTTGATATTATTGACCATCATCATAGATGGTAACGTATCGTCAGTCAGGTTAAGTACATCGCCTTTAATTGACTCAAGAGCACGATAGAGGTAGATCCCAAACAAAATATTAATTAACGCAATAATAGTAAATGCAAGAGCTATTTTTTTGCGTATCGCTAAATCTTTCAAAAATGACATAACAGTGAGTGACCTTATACTAAAAACGAATGGTCACATCCATATGATAAAATTAATCCTTCGATCCCTTTACAACTGGAGTTGGTCGTGGTGGAGGCCGTTCATCACTACAATAACATCATTGAGCGATGTCGCTGAGTATGGGGCTCTTGGCTCTCACGAAAGGCCAGCTTTGGGCTGAGTTAATCATTGATCACTGATCTTACCGCTGGCCTGCAACGCTCCAATTGTTTGGGCATACCAATCAATACCGTCGTGTTTTTTGACGTATTGCGGCGGCGGATTCTAGCATGAAAGTGGTTTTGGGATACAGCATGATCCATCACTTAAAAGAATGGGTATCTTCAATCATCATTGGTTTGCGGACGAAGGCGAGGCTTAGTGCCTCGCTCAATCGGTCATGATTTAGGCCAGAGGAAGGTGGCCGAGTGGGTTCCGTTATACTTGGAAGCGGTTGACGGTGTTTTGTAATTGGGAGGCTAATTGGCTTAACTCAATACATGCTTGCGCAGCACCTGATGAGCCTTGGGCAACTTGTTTAGCGGATTCATTAATCCGTTCAATATTGCGGTTTAGCTCTTCACTTACCGAGTCTTGTTCACCACAAGCACTGGCAATTTGAATGGTCATATCAGCAATTTGTTCACTTTGGTTACTGATTTGCTGAATAACTTGTTGGGTTTGATGGCCCTGTTCAACGCATTGAGCCATTAGTGTGCTACTTTGTGCCGTCGCTTCACGAGCTTTTAGCGCACAATGCTGTAATGTTTGAATAATAGTGACAATATCGCCAGTTGATTGCTGAGTTTTACCGGCAAGGGCTCGCACTTCATCAGCAACAACGGCAAATCCACGGCCTTGTTCACCTGCCCGAGCCGCCTCAATCGCAGCGTTGAGGGCTAACAAATTAGTTTGATCGGCAATATTGCTGATCACATCGACCACCATATTAATTTGTTGAGCTTGCTCTTCAAGCTCTAAAACACGTTGCTCAGCCAGTGAGATTTCGTGTGTCACTCGGTCAATCGAATTCGTCACGTTCGCCATCTGCTCTGAGCCGGTGATCGCTTGTTGGTTGCTCTCTCGAGCCGCATCAGAAGCGACTTCAGTATTGCGAGCGACTTCCGCTACCGTGGATTTCATCTCAGTCATTGCGGTTGCGATGTGCATCACTTCAGCTTGTTGCTCATGCATCCCTTGTGACGTTTGCTCCGATACCGCACTCACTTCATCGACCGCATGCGCCAATTGTGTTGCGCCTGCAACGATTTCTTCTACAGTTTTGGCGAGGTTACTTTGCATGGTGTGGCACGCATCAGCAAGGTGACCTAATTCGTCTTCACCGATTTCATGTCGATTTAGCGTATGGGTGAGGTCACCTTTGGCAATCGATTGGGCTTGAGCTACAACCAAATGTAGTGGACGGCAAATTAACTTCGATAATAGCCCTGTCATCGCGGCCATAAAAATGAGAATGGCAATAAAACAAATAACGGTAAATTGAATAATATGACTAATTGATTCAGTTAGGGTGGTGCGGTTCTCATTGGCGTATGAGACGTTAAACTGCAGCAACTCATCGACCGCAGCTTCGATTTTTTCATAAGTGGCTAAAGTACTTGCTAGTTGATTTGCCGCTTTATCAATATCATGGCTGAGCGCATGATTATTAAATGATTGGAGATCGCGTAAATAAGTTTGCCAATAGTTTTTCACGGCCAAAAATTTTTCTCGATCAGCATGGTCATCATCCCATATTGATTGTTCATAGCTGGCGAATTCTTCTTGAATTTTTTTTTCGATACCATTCATCCATTCTATTTCAGCGTTAATGGCTGAATCATTCGCAGCGGAAAGAATGCCAAGCTGTCCTCGACGTACCGAAGCCATATTATATTTCAAATCATTAACCAGCATCAGAGAAGGTAACGTCGTGTCGGTTAATTCCCATACTTTCTTTTCAATTGAATTGATAGATAAATAAATATAAAGACCAAACGCAATATTGACCAGGGCAATAATACTAAAAGATAGTGCAATTTTATTACGGATTGCTAAGTTTTTTAAAAACGACATAACAGTGAGTAACCTCATGGTAAGAACGAATGGATATATCCATTCTCCTTAAATTTGCCGCGGTATTATTCCCTTACTACTGAGGGCTACGCTCGTTTACCCCTGACGATGGCATCGTATGGCTATGCTTATAAGTAAGGGGACTGACTTGTCGTTTACCGATCAATTCAAGTTGACTGAATATATTTATCCGTATAATAAAAATATTTTAATTAAAGAGGCAGAATGGATGAATATTAAGCCTGCATTATGGCAGGAAAGTTTAGCACGGAGCTGATTGATAAACTAAGGAAAAATAGATTTTATTAGCTGAATGAAATGTTCGTTTTCTTTTACAGTGTTGAGTTGGTAAATTGAGATGGAAATGTTAATTAATCTCTATATTATGTTCGTATAATAAATAGATTAAACAAGAAATTGGCGTAGAATATATTAGTATCTGTTATGCTTTTAATTATTGATTTTCTTTTTACTTGCTTATTAAAAACATAACGAACAGGAGCGTTCATTCTCGCCGCTGTTCATTATGTTGATTTACAATCAAGCCGTCATCGGGACAAGGATCATGGTACCGATAATTACGGTAATTAATCCAGCCAATACGGGAACAGAGGTCCGTTTTACCACTTCAAATGGGCTGATATGCGCCATACCTGCTGTGGCGACCACAACGCCAGAAACTGGTGACACAGTACGACCTAAGTTAGACGCTTGCAGCATAGGAATAATTAAAAATGCAGGGTTTACGCCCATTTTTGCTGCGAGCGAAGGGGCTAACTCGACAAAAGCGTAAAATGGAGCATTACCTGATCCGGTTGCAATCGCAGCCGCCATTGTTAGGATCGTTAAAATCATCATGAGTGCTAAACCGCCAGCGCCGGCTGTTTCTGCCAAGCCTAGTAAGTTATCAATTGCCCCGATAGACATTAAACCTTGCGCGAATACTCCAGCGGCCACCAATAACATAACCACGCCTTTAAATGCTTCTGCCATGCCTTCATAACATGACTCCAAATCTTCAAGCGTTTTTTTGCCATCAAAGCGTTTGGTAATAAAATCAACCAGAGCACCGGCAAAAATAGAAACAACCACAATGGTATAAATGTCAAGATACAGGCCCGGAATGGTTTCTCCATTAAAGAGGAATACACCGATAATAGGAAGAAATGGTAATACGGCATAGTAGGCGGGGGCATTGACTTCAATAGTCGACACATCAATACGTTCCATCGGAGTATTGTTGCGTTTGTCTAAGTATTTATTCCAGAAAAACGTGGCAGCCGCCATCACAATAATGGCACAAATAGAAACCGGTAAGACGGTTTCAACAGCAAATACATGCAAAGCAAGGCCGGATTTTTCAGCCGCGATCACGACATCGCCAGAGGTCGGCGATAAAATAATCGCTGCCGGTGAAGCACAAACGGCAACGGCAGCTGGGCGAGAAATGCCCATTGCAGTCATCATCGGAAATAGGGTGGCCATCAATAACACACCAAGCCCGGTTGCAGAACTAACCGCCAGTGACATTAAACAGGCAACGATATAAGCGGCTACGAGCAGTACATAAGGCGAGTTGATAACAGAAAGGGGTTTTGAAAACTGTTTGACCACGACATTATTAGCACCAATATGTGTCATATAAGAAGCAAAACCGCATAGCAGCATAATCTGCATACCTAAGCCACCACCACGGCTTTGTAGTGTGAATTTTATATACTCCATGGTATCAGTCACTAAATTACCGGTTGCGGTAATTGATTCTGGTAGCACGTCATAACCTAACAAACCGGTGATCAATAATAATGTAATCCCCGCGGTTAGGAGTACCCCTGCGGGTTTATAACCTTTAACGATAAAATAACCGACAGCAATGGTCACAATTGCGCCGATAAGAAGCTCTAGCATAGTGATCTCCAGTCAAATATGTTGAGTTGTAACAGTCTAATACAATTTATAACTGAGAATTTACTCAAAACAGGAGCGAGAGACGAGGTAAAGTTGTACTTTGTATGATCTAAAACAAACAAAAAAACAATAAGTTTATAGAGTGAATAATAAGGTTATTGGGATTGATTTTAGTGGTAAATTTCATGTTAAAACCATGAGCTAGTTTTATTGGTTGCTATTGGGTTTAATGGTCATGAGAAAATAAAAGTGACAGTCTTGTCACTTTTAGGGAGCAAATATCCCCTTCTTACTTGAAGCTGTTGCGGTGTCGGTTACGTGCATTCACCTCAATTGCATAGTTTGTCTATGTTCATCAGGGCTCACTCACTTGTCGTCGACCTGCAACTCCAAGTTGTTTGGGTAGAGGCGGATGTGATCGGTCAGTTTTGCTTTTACTATATAAATGAATAGTATGATGTGAAGTAGAAACAGCAACAGGAAGTGATAAGGGCTATAAAATGGAAATAAAAGTAGCGGAATATAAGGACTTTGAACGGATTGCACACTTGCATGCGCACAATTGGCAACGCCATTATCAAGGCATTCTAGAGCAAGATTATCTGGATAATGAGGCGTTACAAGATTGTTTACTGATCTGGCAGACTCGACTGACTAACCCTCCTTATAATCAACATATTTTATTATTGGAAGCTAACGATCGTTTGCTGGGATTTATTTGTGCTTTTGGCAATCATGATGTTGAAAAAGGTACCATGATTGATGCATTACATGTCAGCCCTGACTATCAAGGTCAAGGATTAGGAAAGTGGCTGATTAAGGCGATGCTTGAATGGGTTGAACACTATTTTCCTGAACATGGTATTTATTTGGAAGTGGCAGAGAAAAATCAATCAGCTCTGGATTTTTATGAACATATTGGTGGACAAAGTACCTTGATAAAAACGTGGCAAGCTCCCAGTGGCTATCAGTTACTGGAAAAAGTGTTTACTTGGCCGTCATCGCAAGTCATGTTGCAAGCCGTGAGTTAGAGTTAGCTGCCTAGCAGACCCTAGATACCATTTTGATTTAATCATGATGATGAAAAACACGCTTGTAAGATCCGGGATTATCACACCTCACACCTTGGAGTAATGAATGTTATTAAATTTAAGCCGCTATAAAGGTCTCATTTTTGATATGGATGGAACCTTAATTGATACGATGCCAGCACACCTTACGGCATGGCGAATGACAGCCGAACATTTTCAGTTCCCTTTTGATTCGCAGTGGTTACATAGTATGGGGGGAATGCCCAGTTTTAACATTGTTCGAGAAATTAACCAGCGCTTTCAGCTTGCGTTAGATCCGCAGCAGGTTGCGCAATATAAAATGCGATCATTTGATCAGCAGGGAGCGGATAGCCCCTTAATTGCTCAAACTTATGCCATTTTTTGCTCAAATCGAGGCGAGAAGAAAATAGCCGTTGGAACTGGCAGTCAACGACAAAGTGCGATTCGATTGCTGACTAAAGCGGGTATTTTAGAACAATTAGATGCATTAGTGACGGCAACGGATGTGACTCACCATAAGCCGCATCCTGAAACCTTTGTTCGTGCTAGCGAGCTGTTAGATTTATCACCGCAAGAGTGTATCGTTTTTGAAGATACCGCATTGGGAATGCAGGCAGCACATGCAGGGGGAATGGATTGTGTCATGGTTACGTCAAATGGATTAACGTTTCATGCGGCTAAAACGCCCGCCAATCCGATAACTCAGTGAGCATCTATCGTCACCGGATTATTTTAAAATGAGCAGGGATTACTGCTCATTTTAGTCAGGTGAATGTGAGAGTGTTATTTAATCTCAAGCAGTTCGACCTCAAAAATTAAGGTTGAAGCGGGCGGAATAGAGCCCGCACCACTTTTTCCATAGGCGAGATGACTTGGAATGAAAAAACGCATTTTTTCTCCTTCTACCATCAGTTGGACGCCTTCCTGCCAGCCTTTAATGACTTGATTCAAGCCAAAAGTAATCGGTGTTTTCCGTTGTATTGAGCTATCAAACACCGTGCCATCAAGCAATCGCCCCTCATAGTGGACAGTGACTTTACTGGTTGCCGTGGGATGTATTTTTCCTGAACCCGCTTGTAGTAATTGATATTGCAAGCCACTTTCTGTTGTCGATATGCCCGGCTGTTGGCTATTGTTAAGTAAAAAGGCTTCGCCCTGCATGCGGTTTTGTTCAGCAAGTTTACTGTTATTCCAAGAACGATAGACAAAAAAAATCGCCAACAATAAGGCAATGAGAGTAAAGATAGTTTTATTCATGGTCGTGCTCTTGTTATTGCGGTTGTTTTAGTAAGTAGCGCATTGTTGTAGCAATACTGTTGATGTCGTCATGCCCACTGGTCAGTAATTGATATTTTCCTTTAATGATAAAGGTTGGAACGGCATTAATTTGTGATTTTTGTGAAATTTCACTCGCGAGTGTGATCATTTCCATCAGTTGGTTTTGCTGGGCCTCGTTCAAATCATAGGGGCTGATTAATTGATGTTGATGAAATATCTTATCAATTGCCGCTTTTCTGGCATCTGGAGTGGTTTCTATGGGGGCTTGAATAGCAGCAAACAGCCCTTCCATGATACTTGAGTTAGGAACCTCCTCTAATTGCATGACTGCACTGTAGTAAAGCATGGCACTGATCTGAGCACCTTGGTTGAAAGTGACATGAAGCTTACCAAAATGCTCTCCGGTGATTTTTTCTAGCTCAGGAATCATCGATTCCATGGTTCGACAATGGCCACAGGTTAGAGAGAAAACCTCCGTGATAGGAGCAAGCTGGTAGCTGGTTAGGCTGACGGGTAACTCTTTATAGTGAACCCCCTCGGTGGGGTGGGTTTCTGCATTATCACTGCAGCTAATGATCGCGATAAGGCTGAATAAAAGGGTAATTAAGCGAAAAGCCGATGTTTTCATAAAAAAATCCATAACAGTGAAAAATACCGGTTCAGTCTAACCAGTAATCGACGTGAGGCAAATCGCATAAGACGAATTTGTTAGCTAGACAGCATAAAGTTTTACGATGTTGGCCGATAACAAAAGGAGAGATAAGGAAAGTGAGTGCAGCATTAATGAAAGTTTATACGCTACTAGTATGCCTATTATTATCTGGATGCGGTTCTTTAGCCGTGGATCGAATGTTTAGCGATAATCTATTAAACACCGCGCCGAAAAATGATGCAGAAGTGCTCTATCCTGATTGGCGCAGAGCGAGCCAACTGTCTAGCAGAGATGTTTCTCCGACAGCGGTTGAGACCACCGTGACAAAGACGGCAGAGCGGCAACCTCTCCATGCCGATGAGCCCCAATCGTTGTTAGATTTTTTAGCCAGTTACCGTATTGACTATGAATTACAAGCCGGTGAACATTCGATGGTGAAACTCAATCGTCCCATTCTTTTCCAAACAGGGAAGGCGCAACTATCGGCAGATTCAATCCGTTGGATTAGCGCATTAGGCCGCTTTCTCGCTCAAGATCAGACCATCGACATTGTCGTTGAAGGGCATACGGACAATACCGGTTCAGAGCGATTCAATGATGGGTTATCAATGCGGCGAGCTGAAGCGGTGAAGCAAGTCTTATTAGCCCAAAAAATTGCACAAGAGGTGGTGTATATTAGAGGGTATGGCGCTCATTTGCCGAGTTGTTCAAACGGTACTGCTCAAGGCAGAGCGTGTAACCGAAGAGCGACACTGCGCTTAATTGTGCCACAATATTTAGATCAATAAGTTTCTTAAACGTCACGAGTTGAATACACAATCACCGCCAGTGGCGGTGATTGTGATTAGATGAGTTTAGCTATCTTATGATGCTAATAACTCTTGCGCAGTTTTAACGACGTGATCGGTGGTAAAGCCAAATAATTTAAACAGCTCATCCGCAGGTGCTGACTCACCAAAGCTTGTCATACCGATGATCTTACCGCCAAAACCGACGTATTTGTACCAGAAGTCTGCAATACCCGCTTCAATCGCAATACGTTTGGTTACCTCAGCAGGCAGTACCGCTTCACGGTAAGCAGCATCTTGTTTATCAAATGTATCGGTTGATGGCATGGAAACGACTCGCACTTGTTTACCTTCCGCTGCCAGTTTTTCTGCCGCTTCTACCGCAAGGCTAACTTCAGAACCTGTTGCAATCAAGATAAGCTCAGGTTGGCCTGCACAATCTTTTAAAACATAACCACCTTTGGCAATATCTGCCACTTGCTCGGCCGTACGAGGCTGCTGAGCCAAGTTCTGACGAGAGAAGATCAAGGCCGATGGCGCTTCTTTACGTTCAATGGCCAATTTCCAAGCCATTGCCGACTCCACTTGGTCACAAGGACGCCATGTGCTCATGTTCGGTGTTAACCGCAGTGAGGCGATCTGCTCAACCGGTTGGTGAGTGGGGCCATCTTCGCCTAAGCCAATGGAATCATGGGTGTAGACTTGGATATTTTGAATTTTCATCAGCGCAGCCATGCGCATTGCATTACGAGCATATTCCATAAACATTAAGAAGGTTGCACCGTAAGGTACAAAACCACCGTGTAAGGCGATGCCGTTCATGATCGCCGTCATTCCAAACTCACGCACCCCATAATGAATATAGTTACCTGCGAAATCGTCAGTGGTTAATGACTTAGAACCAGACCACATTGTCAGGTTAGACGGGGCCAAGTCCGCTGAACCGCCCATAAACTCGGGGAGTAACTGACCAAAGGCTTCTAAGGCATTTTGTGAGGCTTTACGTGACGCGATATTGGCAGGGTTCGCCTGTAGATCGGCAATGATTTGACTCGCTTTCTCTTCCCATTGCGCGGGTAATTCACCGTTTACGCGGCGTTTAAATTCAGCCGCCAACTCGGGATACGCTGCTTCATAAGCTGCAAATTTCTGATTCCACGCTGTTTCCTTAGTTGCGCCAGCTTCCTTCGCTGACCATTCTGAGTAGATCTCTTGCGGAATTTCGAACGCACCGTATTTCCAACCTAAAAATTCTTTTGTTGCTTTAATTTCATCATGGCCAAGAGGAGCGCCATGACAGTCATGTGAACCAGATTTATTGGGAGAACCAAAACCAATAATGGTTTTGGTACAAATGAGTGTGGGGCGAGCTGTTTCTGCTTTTGCCGCTTCAATCGCTGCGTTAATCGCCTCCGCATCATGGCCATCCACCGCGGGAATGACATGCCAACCGTAAGCTTCAAAACGTTTAGGTGTGTCGTCAGAGAACCAGCCTTCTACATGGCCATCAATAGAGATACCGTTGTCATCCCAGAAGGCAATCAGTTTACCCAGCCCTAATGTACCAGCTAGTGAACAGGCCTCATGAGAAATACCTTCCATCAAACAACCATCACCCATAAAGACATAAGTGAAATGATCTACAATGTCATGCTCGGGTTTATTAAATTGAGCAGCAAGAGCTTTTTCCGCGATAGCCATACCGACAGCATTGGTAATTCCTTGGCCTAACGGGCCTGTGGTTGTCTCAATGCCCGGTGCGTAACCGTATTCAGGATGACCTGGTGTTTTAGAGTGCAACTGGCGGAAGTTTTTTAGATCATCAATCGAAAGTTCATAACCACTTAAATGAAGTAGTGAGTAAAGCAGCATCGAGCCGTGGCCATTAGAGAGGACGAAGCGATCTCGATCGGCCCACTTGGGATTTTGTGGGTTGTGGTTCAAATGGTTTCGCCAAAGTACTTCGGCAATATCTGCCATTCCCATCGGGGCACCGGGGTGACCCGAATTGGCTTGCTGTACGCCATCCATGCTTAACGCACGAATTGCATTGGCCAGTTGTTTACGATCCATAATATTTTCCTGAGTTATTTGAAGACAGAGTTATTTGAAAACAGAATTATTTAAATAAAGTGACCCCCGACCGCTCAACGAAATGGTTATTCCCTTCCTACTTGAAGCTGCAGGGGGGGTAGCTATGTTCGTTCACCCCAATCACATCGCCTGTCTATGCTCATGGGGATTTATTCACTTGCCGCCTACCTGCAACTCCAAGTTGTTTGGGTATATAAGTAACTTTCGTTCATTACCAGGGTTATGAGCAGCACATTGGCTTGCCAGCAAATGGTCTGGGTATATCGATGGTGCATAAAGCACCATCAGAGAATAGCGCTTAACAAGCTAGACTTAGCCAAGAAAAACCGCGTTGCGATCCTGCTTAGCTAGCTGCTTGATGCCTTTGAGTTACAATTTTGCCGCAATCATGGTTTCTAATTTGCCTTGGTCAATAGCGAAGTTACGGATACCCTCGGCTAACTTTTCAACTGCCATTGGATCTTGGTTATGTTCCCAAAGGAATTCTGCGTGCGTCATTGGGGTTGGCCGTGTTTTGGTGCCTTTCGAATCGATGAGTTTCTCGATTACTTCTCCTTCTGCCGCTTCTAATTCTGCCAGTAGGGCAGGGGCAATCGTCAAACGATCACAGCCTGCAAGCTCTAGAATTTCCCCGATGTTACGGAAGCTCGCACCCATAACGACAGTATTATAACCATGCTCTTTGTAGTAGTTATAGATGGTGGTGACAGACACCACGCCCGGATCTTCTTGCGGAGCAAAATCACGTCCTTCTTTGGCTTTATACCAGTCCATAATCCGGCCAACGAAAGGCGAAATAAGGAACACACCGGCTTCTGCACAGGCACGAGCTTGTGCGAAAGAGAAAAGGAGCGTGAGGTTACAGTTAATGCCTTCTTTTTCTAGAATTTCAGCTGCGCGGATGCCTTCCCAAGTTGAGGCGAGTTTGATCAGGATACGGTCGTTGCTGATCCCAGCATCATTATACATTTTGATCAGTTGACGCGCTTTTGCCACACTGCCTTCGGTATTATAAGAGAGTCGAGCATCAACTTCGGTTGAAATTCGGCCCGGAATCGTTTTGAGAATTTCTTTACCGATATTAACCGCAAGCATGTCGCAAGTGTCTTGCACTTGTTGCGCTTTATCGGAACTTTGTGTTTTGGCGTATGCGATAGCGGCATCAATCAAGGGGGCGTATTCAGCAATTTGTGCTGCTTTAAGAATCAGAGATGGGTTAGTTGTTGCATCTTCAGGTTGATATTTTTTTATCGCATCAATTTCACCGGTATCGGCGACAACAGTGGTAAGTTTACGAAGTTGCTCTAATTTGTTGCTCATTTCGGTCATCCTATTTCTTGTGGCAAAACCAGCTGGAAGGCTGGCAGCGAATTAGCAAAGTTCTGGCTAGCTAACTTGCTCGATATTGCTAATGCGAACGTTAATTTTCAGCGACCAAACAAATGCATTGAACATTTGCTCTATCGATGAGTAAATGATGACCCCATATTTATCTTATCTATACAGAAAGTCAATCATCATGACGGTGGAATGACGCCCTCAACGCACTAATTTTGCGTATGATAAATCAGTATAAGAAAATAAACGTTTGCCTAGGTGGTCTGTGGATGAATTGCTCTGGATAGGCGTAAAAAATCTGGCTGAGAAAATGTCATGCTGCTGAGCAAATGTTGATTATCTTGCCCGCTTTACATATGCTAGCACCATGAGCATATGTTCAAGTTTATATGATAAGTTAAGGGTAAAATTGCGCATGAGAGCAGGGTATGAGTCATTCAACTAAAGATTTTTCAATGGAAAATACCGATCTACTGACTGAAATTTCAGTCGCGTATTATCAAGATGGTGCGACTCAAGAGGAGATCTCAAAAAAGTTTTCCCTCTCCCGAGCGAAGGTTGGGCGTTTGCTCAAACAGGCAAGAGATGAAGGGATTGTCGAAATTACGGTGAAATACCACCCCGTGTTTAGTGCCAAAATAGAGCAACGATTAATTGAACGCTTTGGTATAAAACGCGCATTGGTTGCTTTGGATCAACCGAATGAAGAGCAGCAAAGGTTACAAGTGGCTGGTTTGGTTTCCAATTACCTATCCAGTAATTTAAAAAATGGTCTGGTGGTTAGCATTGGGCAAGGGCGAAACGTGTCTGCGGTTGCTCATCATATTGGTGTGATCACGCCAAGAGATTGTAAATTCGTTTGTAGTATTGGCGGTATTCATCCTCGAGGTGGGATGTTTAATGCGGATCATATCTGTCGACAAATGGCGAAAAAATATGGCGGTACATCGGAAACCTTATATGCCCCTGCTTATGCCGAAAATCGTGAGCAAAAACTGGCTTTTATGCAAAACGCGACGGTGAAACAAACATTAGACTTAGCACGTAAAGCCGATATTGCCTTGGTAGGAATTGGCGATATGAGTGAGAACAGTTACATGGTCGATTTGGGCTGGTTTACTCCTGATGAAGTTGTGCAATCACGTCTTCAGCAAGGGGTGGTGGGCGATTTTGCCGGTTATGATTTTTTCGATATCCACGGCCAAATCGCGAATACTGTGATGAGTGATCGAGTGATCGGATTAGGCATTGATGAGTTTCGACCTATCTCGGAAGTGATAGCCATTGCGGCTGAAAATAGTAAGCCCCTTGCGCTATTGGGCGCACTTCGTACCGGAGCGATTGATGTTATTGCAACCAGTGTGAGTAATGCGTTAACAGTTCTCAACTTAGATGAGCAGATGTGTCATGTGCAGTAATCGTTTAGCTGTGTTAGCGCCGGTAAGAGGATAAATATGTTCGCTGAACACACCCACATTACCTCCTTTTGGTGTAAAAAGTTGGGCCACAATCACCTACGGATCGCCGGTGAATATTGGCATATTGAAAAGCTGATTACTCTGCAGTGCATGCTTTTAGAAGCCGCACCTAGCCTAGAAGAAGGCTTGCGATGGTGGAGTAAAACGGTGTCTTTATTCGATCGTCGCTTGTACATCAGCGTTGAGCAGAATCATAACCATATGCGCATGACGTTAAAATGTAGAGTCGCGACATTGCCTAATTGGTCGGAAGCGGTGTTTGATTTGTTAATGATGCAATTAGAGCTGCTTAATTTGACTCGTTGGGTGCAATTGTCGGTTCATACTCAGTCGCCATTTGGCATAGAGGTTCGCATATCGCCGCGTACGGTTTCAAACGACAGTTCAAGTGTGTTTGAATTGGTGAAACAGTGCTATGTATTGCTTTCTCATCAATCGATTGAACAACCTGAATTACTTAGCGTTTTAAATGCCATTTTTACACAAAATAGCAATTATGCGCTCAAATTAGCACAAGCGGCGCAAAAATTGGGCGTATCAAAGCGTACTTTGCAACGCCGACTGAAAGAAAAGCACATGAGCTATTCGCAATGCGTTGACTTTGCTAAGAAGAAGCACGCCCTGGCGTTATTAGCAGATACCCAACTGACGATCCAACAAATTGCTTATCAGCTTGGTTATGAAGAGCCTTCTAATTTTCATCGAACGTTTCGCCGTTGGTATCCTTTTTCTCCTATGCAGTATCGCCAGCAGTGCTTAGAAAACCGCACGCCACTGCGCCAACAACCGATCCGTTTATATTACGCCAAAGCGAATTTATGGTCTGAGCATGATATCAATCAACCGGTTGGTAAAATTTGGTTAGAAGTCGATAACATTGCGTTTGAAAAAGTGGTGTCGGTCGAATGTCGAGATCGTGATGGAGTTTGGCGTCATTACCCTGCGTTTTTCGAGAGTTTTTTAAATCAAGGGACTGAGCTTTGGGTCACGACAGAGCTACCGGTGGCTCACCCGCTTACCTTTAGGCTTTGTTATGAAGTGGATGGTGAACGCTATATCGACAACAACCACCAGCGAGATTATGTCGTCGCAAAAGGACTTTTGCTTGGAGAGACGGAGTACATTGTCCGGACATGCCAACTCATTCAATTTGGTGAACAGTACACGTTATTTATTGAGTTAGCCTGCAGGCTTAATCATGTGGCGAACATTGAGTGTTTTATTGATGACGATCCCGCATCCCATATCATGAGCCGTACGCTAGCGTCATCTGAATACGGCTGTTGGACACTTCAATTACCAATCAATCAAAAGGTGAAGCAGTGTCGATTTCGACTTTATGACTCATCGGGAAATGAACAAGCGAAAGAACATTATCCTGTCCAATACACGATTGTGCAGCCATTGACATAAAATTTGTCGGCGAGATCAAATACTGTATCACGTGACATCATTTCACGTCTTTTTTGGCGTGAAATGACACTATCGATTTCAAACCTTTACTTTATTGTTCTGTTATTGCTGCATAACGGAGACAATAACTGTGTTTGAAATAATACCTAAACCTATGAATAAAATAAAAATACTTTCTTTATCGATTGCTCTTGCTCTTTCTGGCTGTGGAAGTGATGAAACGACATCAGTAGAAGCCGGTAGTCACGTGGCATCTCCTGACTGGCGAGATCAGATCATTTATTTTTTAATGATTGACCGCTTTAATGATGGTGATCATGCGATTAATGACCAAGGACAGAACGAATATGACCCCACCTCTGAGAAAAAATTCAGTGGCGGCGATCTTGTTGGGGTGAGCGATAAACTGGGCTACATTGAGCAGTTGGGCGCGACATCGATCTGGATTACGCCTCCGGTTGCAAACCAATGGTGGGATGCAGAGCAAAACTACGGCGGTTACCACGGCTATTGGGCGCGTGACTTCCAAAAAGTGGATGAGCATTTTGGGGATCTAGAAAGTTATCAAGCGTTAGCGCGCGAAGTGCATGCTCGCAATATGTTCTTAATTCAGGATATCGTGACTAATCATGTAGGCAACTTCTTCACCTACGATAATCCTTATAATTATGATCCAAGCCTCCCTTGTCAGGGCTTCCGTTTGATTGAAAATGCGTTGCCAGCAGGGCAAGAGCTGCCTTACCCACTCAACATGAACGAATGTAAAACAGACGGCACAGGCAGTTACCACTGGACACCAAGCATCACCGATCACAATGATCCGATACAAGAAAAAACCTGGCAGCTTTCTGATTTGGATGATCTCAACACGTCCGATCCAGAAGTACGCGCTTATCTAAAAGAGAGCTACCGAAAATGGATTCGCGAAGTGGGTGTTGACGCTTTTCGTATCGACACGGCAAAGTTTGTCGAACACGATTTTTGGCATGATTTCTTGCACGCCGACGATGGCGTGATGACGCAAGCGGTTGATACCGGGCGTGACAACTTCCTCACTTTTGGTGAAGTATTCGAAACATCCACACCTTACCAGACGCAAGGTGAAGAAAAGATGCTGACTTACATCGGTGAAAATGGCTCGCCGAAACAGCTAACCTCGGTATTGAACTTCCCACTGCAAGCGACCATGACGCGCGTATTTGCTTCAGGACAACCAACTGATTATTTGCGTTTCCGGCTAGAAAAAATGATGGAGATGTTCCCGAATCCATACATCATGCCGAACTTCATTGATAATCACGATATGCCGCGTTTTCTATCGCAAGGCAGTGTCAACGATATGAAGCAAGCTCTGATCACAATGATGGCAGTGCCGGGCATCCCTGTGATTTACCAAGGTACAGAGCAAGCGATGTCAGCGGCGCGTGATGCGATGTTCGCCGGAGGGTACCGTGAAGATGGCAACTACGTAGACTCGTTCGACCAAAACAGTGAGATGTACTTGTTTATTCAAGAACTGGCTAAGTTGCGCACCGAAAACAAAGTCATGACACGTGGCGAAATAAAAGTGATTGGCAGCGATAAAGCGGGCGCGGGCGTATTCGCCTTTACTCGAACATTGGATAACGACGAAGTCTTAGTGGTGATGAACACCTCCAACTCACCGATGTTGATGAACCAACTCGACGTAGAGCAAGCCGGCGGTACCGTATTCCAACAACAAATTATGTCGAACTGGGCAGGTGCGCCAGAACAGTTAGTTACCGATGACAATGGTCATGTGACGCTGGAATTGCCCGCGAAATCTGCCGCCATTTACTTTAAAAGTGCCGATACCCAATCAGTAGACAGACCGGATCTCAACATCCAACTGGCGGAGAATTGGGAAGGACAAACCATCACTGGTGATATTGTTATCGCGGGTAGTGCTAACGCGAACGAGAAATTAAACCTTGTCGTCGACGGTAACTTGGAAACCGCGCAAACCATTACTGTAAGCGCTGATGGTCAGTTTAGCGTCACGCTGTCGACGCGTCACTTTGCGATTGGTGAGCAACAGCACCGCTTCGCGATTTATTCCACCGAGAAAAAAGCAGGTATCGAGGATGTGAATTTTATCTCGAACCTAAGTTGGTCAAACATGCCGGATGAGACTATTGATGATGCGGGCGATGCGCAAGACGGTACAGGCGGCCTTAACGGTAACTACTCGTTGCCAACCGATCCAACGTTCGACAAAGACAACAGCCAACTCGCAATCAACCAAGCAGAGGTGTTTACCGTTGGCAGTAACGTACGTTTGACCTTCACCATGGACAAGATCACCGATACTTGGTTACCGCCAAACGGCTTTGACCACGTGGGTTTCACCATCTTCATTGATTTACCAGAAGAAGCGGCAACCAACCTAACGGAACTGCCAAAGATCAACGCATCGATGCCAAGCGGAACCTGGAGTCGCAATGCGGTTATTTTTGGCTGGCAAAGCTCGATTTACAACACCAAAGGAGCAAATGCCACCACATGGGGAGAGGCTGTGACACCAGCACCTAAGGTCACGGTGGAAAAAGCCAACAACACGATCTCGATCGATTTTGCCAGCGATGCGCTGGGTCGACCTGAGTCACTCGATGATGTCCGCTTTTATGTTACTACCTGGGATTTGGATGGTTTATCGGCCAATTATCGTCCGTTAAATCAAGACAAAGGGCCATGGAACTTCTCTGGTGGCGCATCGGATGAAAGTAAAATTTGGGATGAGTTGCCTATCATAACCTTAAAAGAATAAACGGTTAGGCGTTCGAATGAGACGAGGCTTTAGGCCTCGTCTTTGCTGCCTACCTGTAACTCAAAGTTGTTTGGGTAAAAATAGGATTTATGCAATCGGTAATTCGTGTCGTTGGCCCCATTCAGTCCATGAACCATCATAAATGGCGAGATTGGGATAGCCGCAGAGATAAGCGGCCAGCAAAACAATACAAGCGGTCACCCCAGATCCACAACTAAATAGATACTCATTAGCGGGTGCGAAAGCTTGGGCAAGGATAGGAGCTAAAGCTTGTGACGATTTCATTTTATGCCCATCCATTACCTGTGCAAACGGCATATTACACGAGTTTGGGATGTGACCACTGCGCACACCGGCTCTTGGTTCGGGGACTTGCGCTAAAAATCGTTCAGCAGAGCGAGCATCGATCGTTAAGCTGGTGGGGTCGGCAATTTTATTGAAAACATAGCCCGCATCAACAAAATAGTCAGGTGAAAGCTTACCCACGAAGTTACCTCGACGTGGCGTCTGGGTGTATTCCTGTGACACGTCATACCCTGCCAATTTCCATTCATGTAGCCCGCCATCCAAAATATAAACTTGCTTATGGCCGAAGGCTTGAAACATCCACCAAGCACGAGGTGAAGCAAAAGTTCCACTATTGTCGTACACCACAATGATAGAGTCTTGATTGATCCCTAGTGCTTGTGCAAGACAATTAAACCGAATTTCATCTGGCATCATATGCGGCAGGGTACTGTATGGATCACAAAATTCTTTATCGTAATCAAAGCGTTGTGCGCCAGGAATTTTATTGAGCCAATCCTTCTCCGTTTCATTAGCCATTTGAAATTCAATACTGCAATCGAGGAGGATGATTTCTGGAGAGGCTAAGTGCTGAGATAGCCAAGCTGGAGTTACGAGTGGGGACATGGTTACGATTCCTTAAGTAACAAAATATGGCAGGGCGTCCTTATCACTGGTGCTCTGTCGTCTTTTTCGTGATCATGATTGAGCATGACAAATAGGGCAGTGAGCCTGTTTAGGTAATTTCATTTCTCGCCATGTCATGCTTAATGCATCAAGCATCAAAATTTTTCCACTCAAAGGTTGGCCGTAATTAGCAATGACTTTGATTGCCTCTAATGCTTGCACTGCACCGATAATACCGACTATCGGTGCCATAACTCCCGCTTCAACACACGTGAGTGAATTATGGCCAAATAGAGCGCTTAAGCATTGGTAACACGGTTCGTCAGGGTGTTGATACATAAATACGCTGACTTGCCCTTCCATTCGAATCGCCGCACCAGAAACGAGCGGTGTTTTGTTTTGGTAACATAGGCGGTTAAGCTGATTGCGAGTTTCAACGTTATCACACGCGTCCAGCACAAGGCTATGAGTGGCAATCAGCGCATTCAACGCTTCATCCTCTAAGCGTTGCGCAATCGTCCTGATCACCAAGTGTGGGTTGAGTTTATGCAGTGACTCGGCCGCCGAGTCAACTTTATGGCGGCCAAGATCGTTATCCGTGTGCAACACTTGGCGTTGTAGGTTAGATAATTCAACCACATCATCATCAATCAGCGTCAGGCTACCGATGCCCGCGGTCGCTAAATATTGGCTTGCGGCACAACCTAACCCCCCTGCACCAAGAATTAAAACAGAACTTTGTTTCAGCGCTTCTTGCCCTTCGAAATCGAAGTTTTTTAGCATGATCTGGCGGTTGTAACGCAGCATTTCCTGATCAGACAAAAGATCCATAATGTTCCTCAATACAAGCTGGCATTAAATAGCTGAATGTGAACCGTTTCTCCAACCTCAACATGGCCACGTTCTCGTTCAAGCACCACAAAACAGTTAGCTAAACTCATGGAACGGAAGGCACCAGAACTTTGGTTACCTGTGCTTTCAACGACAAACTGCCCATCTTCAATTGAGTAGATTCCTCGTTGATAATCGGTGCGTCCGGGAGATTTTTTAAAACGAGAGCGAGTCGTCGCTGGGATCGAGGGAGAGGCTTGCCAAGCCGTGTGCCCAGCAAGTTTTGCCAACATGGGTTGCACGAGCACATATAGAGTTAACATAGCAGAAACCGGATTACCCGGTAAGCCGCAAAACCATGCATGATTGAGTGAGCCAAACGCGAAGGGTTTACCGGGTTTTATGGCTAATTTCCAAAAGCCGATCTCACCAAGTTTAGCCAGAATATCTTTAGTGTAATCCGCCTCGCCGACACTCACGCCTCCGGAAGTAATCACCACATCGGCTTGAGTTTGTGCTTGCTCAAATGCAGTGGTTAATTGGGCAGGACAGTCGGGAATAATTCCTAAATCAATCGCTTCACAGCCAAATTTTTCAATTAACGGCTTCATGCCATAGCGGTTGCTATCATAAATTTGCCCAGCCTTTAGTGGTTCACCCAGTGGCTTTAATTCATCGCCGGTTGAAAAAAAGGCTACTTTGGGTTTACGAAACACACGCACATGGCTTATCCCTAAGGTGGCGATCATCGGAATATCGCGCACGGTTAAACGTGAACCAGCGCTGAGCACCACATCACCTTGTCGGATATCATCACCTGTGGGGCGAATATTACTGTTCGGCTTTACTTCAGAGACCGCAAACCGAATACCTTGCTCTGTCACTTGGGCTTGCTCTTGCATGATCACTGCATCGCATCCCGATGGGATTTGAGCACCGGTCATGATTCTGATGCATGTCATTGCTGGCCAATTGCCGGTATAAGGTTGTCCTGCAAATGATTTGCCCACAACGGGCAACTGGACTTGTTGTGCGAGTTCCGCGCGTCTTACCGCGTATCCATCCATGGCTGAATTATCAAAAGGAGGAACGTGGATTGGGGAGAGAATATCTTCTGCGAGCACAAAACCGAGGGCATCGGCTAGCGGAAGTTGGTGTGTGTCATTAATCGGTGTAATGCGTGCAAGCATTGAGTTGAGAGCATCTTCAATTGGCATGAGATTTTGTGCATCGCAACAGCCCATATTAATCGTCCTGTGGTTATTATTTTTGGCGTACTTTAGCATACAAAGGGCGAGACAATAATGCCCTCTCATAAAATAGGGATGTAATTATTCAAAAATACGAGTATTCTTGTTTGCCATTCAAAAGGGGTAAACAAGAGGTAGGGAAATGTCAAGTTTGAGCGAATCCGCCCAGTTAGTGAAAGCGGCTCTCGAAAGCCGCGGCCAGGAAACGCCAATGCAACCCAATGTGATCAGCCGTGAAGAGAAAAAAACGCAAATTGAACATCATATGCGTGAAATCTTAAATCTGCTGGGGCTTGATCTCACTGATGACAGCTTAGAAGAAACGCCCCATCGCATCGCAAAAATGTATGTGGATGAGATTTTCTCTGGGCTTGACTATAAGAACTTCCCTAAAATCACCGTCATCGAAAATAAGATGAAGGTCAGTGAGATGGTATGCGTGAAAGACATCACCTTGACCAGCACCTGTGAACACCATTTAGTTACCATTGATGGTAAAGCCGCAGTTGCCTATATCCCGCGTGGGAAAATTATTGGTTTATCAAAAATTAACCGCATTGTTCGATTTTTTGCCCAGCGTCCGCAGGTTCAAGAAAGGCTCACCCAGCAAATTTTGGTGGCATTGCAAACCTTGCTTGAATCGGATGATGTGGCGGTCACTATTGATGCGACCCACTATTGCGTTAAATCTCGCGGTGTGATGGACGCAACCAGCATGACAACCACGACAGCATTAGGCGGGATTTTTAAGTCAAACCCTTCCACTCGCGCAGAGTTTTTACACAGCATTCGCTAAACTAAGTCGTGATATGCAGATCAGAATCCATCATTTAAGTAAAGTATGTAAAGCTTAAGGATGGATTCTGAATGCTATTAAGCCAATTGAATCAATCTTTTAACTAATCGATCAATCCCACTTGCTGCTTGAGTGATATTCTCTGCGAGCATATAAGCAGGGGTAGAAAGCACATTATGCTGCTGATCGTACACATAATCATCGACCGGACAGTTTACGTGTTCACCCCCCATTTTAGTGAATGCACAAGCGGTATCAGGATCATTACCAATGGTTCCTTCAACGCCAGATTCGTAAATATGGGGGATAAGCGCAGGAGCAATACAAAGGTAACCCGCCGGTTTACCCACTTTCGCAAAAGCTCGGCAAATCGTCGCAACTTGCTCGTTAATACCGCATTCAGCGCCGTTATCGGCAAAATCACTTAGGTTTTTTGCCACACCGAACCCACCGGGAAGCAGTAATGCATCAAAGTCCTGAACGTTCAGTTGGGTTAGATCTTGGATGTTACCACGAGTGAGGCGGGCCGCTTCAACCAAGACATTACGGGTTTCTTTCATTACTTCACCCGTCAAGTGATTAATGACGACCTGTTGCTCAATGTTGGGCGCAAAGCAGTGCCAACTGGCTCTTTGCTTTTCTATGGCATACAGGGCTAATACCGTTTCGTGAATTTCAGCGCCATCAAAAACACCACATCCACTTAAAATTACGGCCACTTTTTTCATTGATAGGCTCCTTACTTATTTCATCGATAAGACCTCTCTATGAGGTTAACATTTTATTAAAAACAATCTACACTGCGCGGATAATTTTGAGGAGCAAGTAATGAAGTACGATTGGATTTTGTTTGATGCGGATGAAACGTTATTCCACTTTGATGCCTTTAAAGGCATGCAATTAATGTTTGCGCGTAAAGGGGTCGATTTTACTGAGCAGGATTTCCATCAATACCAACAGGTTAATAAACCGCTGTGGGTGGACTACCAAAATGGCGATATTAGCGCTGAGCAACTCAAACATATTCGCTTTACGCACTGGGCTGAACAATTAGAGACCACCACCACAGAGCTTAATAGCGCATTTTTAACCGCAATGGCAGATATTTGTACTTTATTACCTGGTGCACAAGAGTTATTAGATGGATTAAAAGGAAAAGCCAAGCTAGGGATTATTACCAACGGTTTTACAGAGCTGCAGGATGTGCGTTTAGCAAAAACAGGTATGACGGATTATTTTGAGCATATTGTTATTTCTGAGCAAGTCGGTATTGCTAAACCCGATGCGGGAATTTTTGCCCATGCGATGGAGAGGATGGGGCATCCTTCGAAAGAAAAAGTCCTGATGGTAGGAGACAATCCTCACTCAGATATTTTGGGAGGGCTTAATTTTGGGTTTGAAACATGCTGGCTAAATACACATCAACACCCATGCCCAGAAGGGATTAATGCTCACTATGAAGTGGCTTCCTTGTATGAGTTGCAAACCATTTTACTGGCGTAAGTCCATCGCTCTTGGTGCAAAGAGTGGCCTTTGCACCAAAGTGTCAGGGATGATTAACGAGTATATTCACCTTCTCGTTCTGGCTGATAAACCACTTCAATGATCTCAATCGTTTTTTCGCCACCACTTGGCATTGGCCAAGAGAGTTGCTGCCCTTCTGATAAACCGAGCAATGCGCTGCCTACTGGGGCAAAAATCGAGATATCGTCGCTTGTTTTTAGGTCTTTGGGGTAGACTAGGTTTTTTTGCATAATTTCATCACTGCCCAAAAATTTAAACTTCACCGTAGAATTCATTGTGACAACATTCGCTGGGATTTCTTCAGGAGCGAGTACGGTTGCACGATCCAACTCATCTTCTAGACGTTCCAGCTCTGCTGATAACTTAGGCATGTTATCCATTAATGCACTGATGCGATCCATGTCGAGGGTTGACACGATAATTGAATGATTGTTTGGCATTTTATTTTCTCCAAAAGAAATACCGCCCCGAACGAATCAGGGCGGCATAAAACATGTCCAGTATGCAATTTTGCATCTATTGTGTCTAGAACATAAACTGAATGGTGATAAAATTCAATCGTTGCGCGCACAGTTTTGTCGTGTTAGTGGCTGATGATGTGCTAGGGGCAACAGACCCTAGGAATAAATAAGGGCGAATGTGCAGTACATAAAAATTAAAGATGTCATTGTTGAACAAATTGAAGCAGGCATGTTGACGGCTAAGCAGAAATTACCTGCTGAACGTCAATTAGCCGAGACTTTTAATACAACACGGGTAACGCTGCGTGAAGCGCTTTCATTATTAGAAGCGGAAGGAAGAATCTATCGAGAAGATCGGCGAGGCTGGTTTATTTCTCCACCACCACTGCGTTATGACCCAACTCAAACTTTAAATTTTACCAATATGGCACGAGCACAACATCGTCAGCCGAAAACTGAGCTTGTGAGTGCCAAAGTAGAGGTGGCTAATAAATTAGCCTCGAAACTTTTGCAATTAGCCCCATTTTCGGAAGTGTATTGTATTGAGCGTGTTCGTTATTTAGATCATCGTCCGGTGGCGTTCGTGACTCACTACGTGCGTCCAGAATATTGTCCTAACTTGTTAGATTTTGATTTGTCACAATCATTGACTGACACCTATCAACGTCACTTTTCGATACAATATCAAAAAATACGCTATCGGATCACCACTCGTTCACTATTCGGTGAAACTGCGCAGGCCTTGAGATCGACAACAGGAACACCGGCAACGGTAGTTGAGCGAGTGAATTACAACCAGTACGGCGAGTTAATCGACTGTGGTATTGAATATTGGCGACATGATGCCATTAGTATCGAATCGGTGGCTGAGCTATCACACCCCGCTGAATCGGATCTCTCATCGTGTTTAACTCGTGCCGATAAGTGAGAAAAACGATAAATGAGAAAAACATGGCCCGCAGGCCATGTTTGAGGTGATTTGACTTATACCACTGAATAGTGAATGGCTAACTGTTTTCTTCCGCATCTTGGCGTTTGATCACTTTATGCCCATCTTCCGTTACTCCATTTTTCCAGTAACTGCTGATGTAAATAAAATCTCGCGCAACGGCTCGTTCATTTCGAAAATATTGCCGCAGTGTCCGCATGGCATCAAATTCACAGGCACACCACACCGCGCATTGACCCGTTAACCAAGATTGAGCTTTGACAACCTCAGTTAAGGATTCTCCTTGCGCTGCATTGACCCATATAATTTGCACGCCGGTTGGGGAGATTAAGCGTTGTTGATCGGCGGGATCGCTGATCTCTATCACAGCATAACCTTTTGTTTTTGCATCAAGACTCGCCAGTGTCACTGACAAGGCGGGCAGGGCGGTCATATCTGCTGCAAGAAATACCCATTCAGCTGCTTTCCAGTTTGGGTCTTGGCTTTTACCCGGCCCTGCTATGGCAATGCTTTCACCCACTTGTACAGTTTCTGCCCAGCGGGAGGCAAAACTGCAAGCCAAATCCTCACTGGAATGGCGAACAAAATCGACCACAAGGCTGTGAGTCTGTGTATCGAACTGACGAATGGTATAAGTGCGCATGACGGAGCGTTCTTCACTGCCAAGTTGACTGAGATCACTGGATCCTTGCGGAGTGAACAGCAGTTTAATATAGCCACCTTCACTCTCTTTTCCAAAGTGAGCAATGCTTGAACCTTGCAGAGTAATACGCTGAATGTGCGGAGAGATTCGTTCAGTTTTTACCACGGTGACAGGGTAAGAAGGGCGTTGATTATTTGGATGACTCATAGTATTTATCTCGCTGACTTTATCTGGCTTACCATAACGATAATTTTACGTATCGGCAATGATAATCGTTGTCGTTTACAATAATTTATCGATAAAAATAATGAACGGATTCGCTGGTCGATGAGTCTACATGATAAAATTCACTGCAAGGATTAAAGCGAGAGACTCATGAGACATTTACAGACAGCAACCCACCCAGATATCGCTAACTTAAGCCATTATTCAATCATACAGCGTAAAGCCGCTCGAGCCATTGTGCTTGAAGGTGAAGAGATTTTATTGCTCTATACTGAGCGCTATGATGATTACACCTTACCCGGTGGGGGCGTTGATAAACAGGAAGATATCATCCAAGCCATGGTGCGTGAATTACAAGAAGAAACAGGTGCAAGCAATATTCAAATGATCCAACCATTTGGCTTATATGAAGAGTTTCGTCCTTGGTATCGAGAGGATGCTGATGTGATGCATATGATCTCTTATTGCTATACCTGCAAAGCCGATCGTCAGCTTGGTCAAATGCGTTTGGAAGAGTATGAGATCAACAATGGTATGCAGCCTGTGTGGATGAATATTCATCAGGCCATTGCCCATAATGAGCAGACAATGGCACATAGTACACAAAAAGGCATGAGTATTGAGCGAGAAACTTTTTTACTGCGCTTGATTGCCAAAGAATTGCTGTAAGATTTAGGGCGAATTAAACGCTTGGACAGAATGAAATCGTAAGTCGCTAATACGATCTCGTTCGAAGCGCGGCAATTGAATGAAATCAGATCCGTTATGCATTGGTATCTTATTCAGAGTTGAGTATAGTAAAAACAATAGGATAAGACGAAAAATAACCAGTTAACCAAAAGGACGTTTACATGGGGAAATATTCACGATGGGTATTGGGAGCATTATTGGTCACATCCAGCCAGATGGCTTGGGCGGATGTTATAGAGACGACCCAGTTAGTCGGTTACGGCAAAGCGAAATATCCAGCCAATTTTACCCATTTTGATTATGTGAATCCTCAAGCGCCCAAGTATGGAAAAATCACTTATGGGCAGATTGGCACCTTTGATAACTTTAACCGTTATGCTTCACGTGGAGTGGCGGCTGCGGGAACGGGTGAGTTATACGATGCATTAATGTTTTCACCCAGTGACGAAATCGATACCTACTATCCACTTATCGCCGAAAAAGTCCGTTATTCTGACGATTACCTCTGGCTTGAATTGGATATAAACCCTGCGGCACGTTTTCACGACGGCACTCCGATCACCGCTTATGATGTGGAGTTCACCTTTAATAAATTTATGACCGAAGGCGTTGCTCAGTACCGAGTTTACTATCAAGAAATCAAATCAGTGCAAGCCTTAAATAAGCGTACTGTCCGCGTTGAAATGAAAACAGGCAACCGTGAGAAGCTCTTTAGTTTTGCTCAATCGACTCGAGTGTTACCCGCCCATTTTTGGCGTGATAAAAATTTATCTGAACCTTTAAATCAGCCTCCCGTCGGTAGCGGGCCTTACCGTGTGGTTGATTTTAAACCCGGTCAAAGTGTGACTTATCAACTGGTGGATGATTATTGGGCGAAAGATCTACCGGTGAATGTTGGACGAAATAACTTTAAGCAAGTGCAGTATGATTATTACCGCGATGATACTGTGATGCTTGAAGCCTTTAAGGCCGGTGAGTTTGATCTGCGCCAAGAGAGTCAGGCGAAATTTTGGGCAACCTCTTATACCGGTGCTAATTTTGATCGGGGGTGGATCAAAAAAGAAGAGATTCCACATCATGCACCAGTTGCAACTCAAGGCTTTGTTTTTAATACTCAGCGCCGGATTTTTCAAGATGTTCGAGTACGTGAAGCATTAAATTATGCCATGGATTTTGAGTGGATGAATCGGAATATGTTTTACGATCAATATTCCCGTACTCGCAGCTATTTCCAAAATACTCGCTATGAAGCAAAAGGTTTACCGAGTGAACAAGAATTAGCGGTACTTGAGCCGTTTAAAGCACAGCTCCCCGCTCGGGTTTTTACTCAAGAATATCAGCCGCCAGTGACCGATGGCAGTGGCCGAATTCGCCCACAGATGCGAGAAGCTTTCCGATTGCTAAAAGAGGCGGGATGGGAACTGGAGAATAAAGTGATGAAAAACGTTGCCACCGGAGAGCCGATGAGTTTTGAATTACTTATTTATAGCCCAACGGCAGAGCGAATTGCCATTCCTATCCAGCGCAATTTAAAGTTGATGGGTATCGATATGAAAATTCGCACCATTGATACCACGCAATATACTAAACGGCTGCGTGATCGAGATTTTGACATGGTCTCATCCAGCTTTTTCGCTAACCCTTATCCGAGCCCCAATTTACTGATTGTTTGGCACTCAAGTTATATGGATTCTACCTATAACACTGCGGGAGTGAATGATCCGGTGATTGATGCGCTTACTGAGCAAATCGTACAAAATCAACAAAATCCATCGCAGTTAGTCGCATTAGGACGATCATTAGATCGCGTTTTACAATGGAACTTTTACCTAATTCCTCAGTGGTATACCGGAATGTATCGGGTCGCCAGTTGGGATAAATTTGCCCGTCCCGATGTGATGCCAGATTATGATTTAGGGTTAGACACGTGGTGGATCTCTGAGCAAAAAGCGCAGAAACTGCCTGCCAAACGCCGTTAAGAGGTCGACATGGCTGCGTATATTTTTCGCCGATTATTGCTGGTGATCCCCACCTTGTGGGCGATCATCACCATTAACTTTTTTATTATTCAAATTGCGCCAGGTGGCCCTGTTGAACAAGCGATTGCTCAGTTAGAAGGGCACACTTCTGGCGTCATGGAACGATTCTCTGGCGGTGGGCAAGAGGTTATCGCCAGCAAACTGGATGATAGTTCAGGTTACAAAGGATCACGAGGCTTAGATCCCGAAGTGGTTGAGGCGATCAAACGCCAGTTTGGATTTGATAAACCGATACATCAACGCTACTTTGAGATGCTGAAAAACTATCTGACCTTTAATTTTGGTGAGAGTCTGTTTCGTGGCGGAGATGTGATTGATTTGATTGTAGAACGTTTGCCCGTTTCGATTTCTTTGGGGTTATGGAGTACCCTCATCATCTACTTTATCTCCATTCCCCTTGGCATTATGAAAGCGATTCATCACGGCTCTCGTTTTGATGTCTGGTCAAGTGCACTGGTGATTGTAGGCTATGCGATTCCCGGTTTTTTATTTGCCATCATTTTGATTATTCTCTTTGCGAGCGGAAACTATTTTAGTTGGTTCCCACTACGAGGATTAGTGTCTGATCATTTTGACCAACTGCTCTGGTATCAAAAAATAATTGACTACTTTTGGCATTTGGCGCTGCCCATTTTTGCCATGGTGATCGGTGGGTTTGCGACGTTAAGTATGCTGACCAAAAACTCCTTTCTTGATGAAATTAATAAGCAATATGTGGTAACGGCACGAGCCAAAGGGTTGGATGAACGGACTATTTTATATAAACACGTCTTTCGCAATGCTATGTTGATCATCATTGCGGGCTTTCCTAGCGCCTTTATCGGTATTTTCTTTACCGGATCGATGTTGATTGAAGTGATGTTCTCTTTAGAAGGTATCGGTTTGCTCGGGTTTGAGTCAACCATTCAACGTGACTATCCTGTGGTATTTAGTTCACTCTATATCATGACGTTACTTGGGTTACTGCTTAGTATTATTTCCGATCTTACCTACACTTGGGTGGATCCTCGTATTGATTTTGAGGCGCGCTAAGTATGGTAAACAAGTCAAGGATCAACCCATTAACTCAGGCGCGCTGGCAACGGTTTAAATCTCATCGGCGAGGTTTCTATTCGCTGTGGATTTTTTCACTGCTCTTTATTGTGAGTCTGTTTGCTGAAATCATTGCCAATGATAAACCGCTGCTGGTCTCTTATGACCATCAGTGGTTTTTCCCTGTCGTGACTCAATATGCCGAAACCCGTTTTGGGGGCGAGTTCGAGACAGAAGCAGACTATACCGACCCTTATGTGGTGGAATTAATTGAGCAAAAAGGCTATCTCATCTGGGCACCGATTCGGTTTAGTTACGATACCATCAATCTCAATGTGGTCGGCTCGGTGCCGTCTGCACCGGATTCTGTTAACTGGTTAGGTACAGATGATAAAGGGCGTGATGTATTAGCCAGAATTATCTACGGCTTTCGGGTTTCAGTATTATTCGGCTTTGCATTAACGATTATTTCATCGGTGATTGGTATTTTGGTCGGGGCAACCCAAGGCTACTACGGCGGCTGGCTGGATCTGTTCGGACAACGTTTTATTGAAGTTTGGTCAGGTATGCCGACCTTATTCTTGTTGATTATCCTGTCTAGTTTTGTCGAGCCCAACTTTTGGTGGTTACTTGGCATCATGGTGCTATTTAGTTGGATGAGTTTGGTGGGCGTGGTACGCGCTGAGTTTTTGCGTTGCCGAAATTTTGATTATATCCGCGCAGCACAAGCGATGGGAGTAAAGGATACCCGCATCATCTTCCGACATATGTTGCCTAATGCTATGGTTGCCTCACTCACTATGATGCCTTTTATTTTATCGGGTTCAGTCACCACCTTAACCTCACTGGATTTTCTCGGCTTTGGTTTACCCGTGGGTTCACCTTCTCTTGGTGAATTATTAGCGCAAGGCAAAGCGAATTTACAAGCTCCTTGGCTCGGTATTTCAGCGTTTGTAGTGTTATCTTTGATGCTCACGTTGCTGGTGTTTATTGGTGAAGCGGTGCGTGATGCGTTTGATCCACATGTGCAAGGAAGAAGTTAATGAGCGAACCATTATTAACCATTACCGATCTCTCGATTGGATTTGGTCGAGCACAAACGATCGAAACGGTGACTCATCAAGTTTCCCTCTCCATTCATAAAGGGGAAACACTGGCATTAGTCGGGGAGAGTGGTTCCGGCAAATCAGTCACCGCCAATGCTATTTTAAAACTCTTACCGAAGGGTTCAGCGCATTATCAGCAGGGCAGAATTGAGTTTGCGGGATTGAATCTACTCACCTGTTCAGAGCGTCAACTGCGGGGTATTCGCGGGGGACGGATAGGTATGATTTTCCAAGAACCTATGGTGTCATTAAATCCGTTGCATAAAATCGGTAAACAGCTGGTTGAAACCTTAGCGATTCACCGTGGGATGCGTCAACGTCACGCAGAATCCTTAGCCATGACTTGGTTAGAAAAAGTTGGGATTCGGCAACCACAGGTGAAAATTAATGCTTATCCTCATGAATTATCCGGAGGAGAAAGGCAGCGGGTGATGATTGCGATGGCGTTGATCAATGAGCCCGAACTCTTGATTGCTGACGAGCCAACCACCGCTTTGGATGTTTCGGTTCAAGCGCAGATTTTAGATCTACTCAAATCTTTGCAGCAAGAGTTAGGTATGGCCATGTTGTTCATTACCCATGACTTAAGCATTGTCCGACGTATTGCCGATCGGGTCGCGGTGATGCAGGCTGGGCGCGTGATTGAACAAAATCATTGCGCGGAATTATTTTCTGCGCCGCAGCATCCTTATACCCGATTACTGATTGAATCAGATCCGCGTGGCACACCGGTTGCCGTCAATAAAAATAACCCAGTTTTATTAGAAACTCAGCAAATGAATGTGTGGTTTCCAATTAAAGGCGGGATTTTTAAACGCACCATGGATCACATCAAAGCGGTCACAGGGATGACATTTAAGTTGCGTCAAGGGCATGCGATTGGATTAGTTGGGGAAAGTGGCTCAGGAAAATCGACCACAGGCATGGCGGTATTAAGGTTGGTCAATTCGAGTGGTGAGATTCGTTATGCCGATCAGACTATCCAATCACTTGATAGGCAGGCGATGTTGCCATTTCGGCGTAAAATGCAGGTGGTTTTTCAAGATCCCTTTTCTGCGTTAAACCCTCGCATGTCGGTGGCTCAAGTGATTGGTGAAGGGCTGACTGTACATAGCCAACACTCTGCCTCAGAAATTGATCAAGCTATCTGTTTAGCGATGCAAGAAGTTGGGCTTGATCCTGAAACGCGACATCGTTATCCCAATGAATTTTCGGGAGGGCAACGGCAGCGCATTGCCATTGCTCGTGCGCTTGTTTTAAAACCGGAATTTATCTTACTTGATGAACCGACTTCATCGCTGGATCGTACGGTTCAAGCGCAAGTGCTCGATCTATTGAAGTCCCTACAGGAAAAATATGGGTTAACTTATTTATTTATCAGTCATGATTTAAATGTGGTGAAGTCGTTATGCCATTACACCATTGTGATGAAGCAGGGAGAAATAGTAGAGCAAGGGCCAACAGAACAACTCTTTTCTGCCCCGAGTCACCCTTATACTCAAACTTTGGTGCGGCTGTCTGCAGGCTAATTGGGGCTAATGGTAAGCTCGGTAAATCCAGTGTTGGGATCAAACTGGCGTGAAAATTGGTGTTCAGGATAGTGATGTATCATCAGCTCAGCCGTTGTGTGGATAATATTACCCACTTGTAAATGTCCACCCCATACTTGCCCTTGATGGTCAGCGACAGAGATATGTAGATGCTGATGTTCCGGTGTCAATGTACCCATAAGAGAGACAATTTCAAAGTAAGCACTTTGCTGTAGAGTGGTGGTACTATCTGCCAAGCGAATGGCTAACGTTGATAAACTACCGACACAAGATGCGATGGTTCCCGCTCGAATATTATGCTGAGCGACCAGCGACTGTATCGCCAGTTTAAGATCGGTGCCCGGTAATAGACGTGTTGCGATAAGTTTCATGGCCAAGCCTTGATAATAAAACGGAAAAGAATGGCGGAAATAGTACCAATCCCATACATCGTGTTCAATGCAATCCCGCCCAGTAGAATAGAAACATTGTCATGATATCGATTCAGTATACACTATGGTTATGTCAGAAAAGTAGAATTCCCAATGAGTGATCATCCAGAAGAAGTAGAAATTGAAGCCATCGGTATTGAGGTTGATGCTCAACCCATCGAACTTTATAAAGTTTTAAAGCTTGCTAATGCCGTGAGTGGCGGAGGCGAGGCAAAGTATGCAATCGCCGAAGGCTATGTTGCGGTCAATGGCGAATTAGAGACGCGCAAACGCAGAAAACTATATGATGGTGATTTAGTGGAGTTTGACCAAGAGTATTATTTAGTGATTTGTGATGTTCCAACGACCGAGATGGTTGAACCACAAAAATCAGAGCAAAGTTTGATGACCAACACCACGCCGCCACCAGCAGTCAGCAAACCCAAAGCGCGTCATTCGGCAAAAAAAACAGAAAAAAAATCCACCAATAAAAAACCAACTCCGTCTAATAAAAGGCAAACGCCGACGAAAGAGACGATTGAAGAGGCACCATCCAGCACCAAAGGTGGACGCAGTGCGATTCGTTTTTTCTAAAGTGAAAAATCTAAAGTGAGTAAAAAGGGAGCTTAATTGCTCCCTTGATGGTTTATCGCCAGTCATCATCAAGAAATGTCCGCCCCTCGAGTGCGTATGGATCGTCATCAAGAGGGTACTCCATTTCTCCACGTAACTTTTCCAGTTGTTGCTCAAGTTGATTAACCGTTTGGTAATCACCTTCTGAACAAGCGACATAGATTTGTTGCTCTAGTACATCGATGCTGTCTTTGATGTTCATCTGACACCTCCTGTAATTCACTTGAGTTGGGAGTTACTGGCTGCTCTTGGTCAGTATATACCCAGTTGATAAATTTTGCCGATTCACATGGAATGCTTATTCTTTACGATCCGTTGACTTTTTGAACAAAATTTAATCGCGAAAGATCAACAGACCCTAGATGCGGTTGATGCGGATAATTTGCGTTTTAACGCCTGTCATCCACTTAACTTCATCAATCTAATAAACGGTAAGTGCGCTGAGTCCCATACAGAGAACGATGGGTAAGCAAGGATTGAGGGGATGGATAGCTTGAAAAGTAACCTATTGATATTATTTTGTTTATTTTACGAGCAAACAGAAAAAAATCCTTAAAAAAGACTTTTCTTTTCTCATAAATGTGGCAATATAACTCCCGTAGACAGCAAGCCAAGACACAAAGCGTGCATCGTATAATGGCTATTACCTCAGCCTTCCAAGCTGATGATGCGGGTTCGATTCCCGCTGCACGCTCCAACTCCCCAGTAACGTCACTTTATTATCAAACCCCAAACTTCCATTCGAACACTGCGCTTTTGAGCGTTTTTTTTGTTTTTACCTTTAAACATAATTCTCCGTTTCATGCGTCAACGATAGAATCGTCTTATCAGATTATTGGTTATCCGATAAATGGAAGATATTTGCGCCATCATTTTGTTGCTGAAGCTCCGCATAACTCTAAAAAATATGCAGCTCATCATACTTCTCTTTTTCTCTGTGCCATGACCATGCAATCGGTTGATTAAACGTGGTAAGTTGTTATGTGACACCGTGTTGACTGAAACCACCACTAGCCAAACCCATACCCAAACAACTTAGCGTTGCAGGTAGGCTGGCCTTTGATGAAAACCACAGATGACTCTCATTATCCCCATGAGTATAGACAGGCTTATGTGATTGGGGGTAAGCGAACGTAGCCAACACCCCAGCAGATTCAAGTAGGAAGGGGATAAAGTCGATGCATAATCATCAGGCATGGAGCAAAAAATGGACGATCTCTCACCCTCCGATCTTAAAGTCATCCTGCACTCAAAGCGCGCCAATATGTATTACCTTGAATATTGCCGCGTGATGCAAAAAGATGGTCGTGTACTCTATTTGACCGAAGCCGACAAAGAAAACCTCTACTTCAATATTCCGATTGCTAATACCACCGTACTCATGCTCGGCAACGGCACCTCCATTACTCAAGCGGCCATGCGCATGCTCTCACAGGCTGGCGTATTGGTCGGGTTTTGTGGTGGCGGCGGTACGCCACTGCACATGGCTTGCGAGGTGGAATGGTTTACGCCGCAGAGCGAGTATCGCCCAACCGAATACTTACAAGGCTGGCTCTCATTCTGGTTTGATGATCAAAAGCGCTTGGCCGCCGCCAAACAATTTCAAAACGCACGGATTGATTACTTGCAGCGCGTTTGGCGATCAGACCGAGAATTAACCCTTGAAAAATTCAATGTTCAAGATGAAGTAATACAGCAATCCCTTGATACTTTCCACCAACGTACTGAAGCCGCGAATAAACCAGCCGATCTGCTCCTCACTGAAGCGCAGCTCACCAAAGCACTGTACAAGTACGCTGCCAATAATACGGGGAAAGAAGACTTTACTCGCCAACATCAGCCAAACAAAAAATCCACCGATAAAGCCAATGACTTTTTGAATCATGGTAACTACTTAGCCTATGGCCTTGCGGCAAGTTGCTTGTGGGTGCTTGGCATTCCGCACGGTTTTGCCGTCATGCATGGCAAAACTCGCCGTGGCGCTTTGGTGTTTGATGTCGCCGACTTAATCAAAGATGCCATTGTCCTGCCGTGGGCCTTTGTTTGCGCCAAAGAAAACGCCACCGAGCAAGAGTTTCGCCAACAAGTTTTACAATCTTTCATTGAACACAAAGCGCTCGATTATATGTTCGACACAGTGAAACACATCGCACTGCAAGGCAAAGAGGAAGAAGAGCGCGAGGAACACGCTTTATGATGGTCACCTTTGTTTCTCAGTGTGAGAAAAACGCCCTCAAGAAAACTCGCCGTGTACTGGATGCTTTCGCCAACCGCATTGGTGATAACACTTGGCAAACCCTGATCACCGAAGATGGGTTACTCACCGTTAAAAAAATGCTAGGCCAAACCGCTAGCCGCAGCACCGCCGTCAGTTGCCACTGGATCCGCTCTCGATCGCGCAGTCAGTTGTTATGGGTGGTGGGTAACAAGAAGAAATTTAATGCAGAAGGATATGTGCCAGTAAACTACACAGAAAAAGAAATGACAGTGTTTTACGATAGTGCAAATTGGAAAACGTTAGACGCTATAGCAAGTGCGGCAGCAATCGCTGGTCTTTTTCATGATTTTGGAAAAGCAAATGTTCTATTCCAGAAGAAGTTAGATCCTAACGTTAAAACTGAAAACTCAGAGCCATATAGGCATGAGTGGGTTTCATTACGCTTGTTTCAGGCTTTTGTTGGTAGTCATGATGATGTCAAATGGCTAGAAAAATTGGCAGAACAACAATTTGAAAATATACCAGATTGTTTCAAGGATGGTATTGAACATGGATTTGGCGTACACCCCATTCTCAGTTTACCGCCATTTGCTCAGTTAGTTGCATGGATTATAGTTTCTCACCATAAATTACCGCTTTGCCCTGCTTGGCAAGACAGTATTAATGCCCCAGCGTTGAAAGATATTGATAAGTGGTTAATTAATAGTTTTGATGCGAATTGGAACTCGTATCAGTGTAATGCTGTTGAGCAGAAGCATCGGGTACAAGAAAACTGGAGTTTTTCCGAAGGCGCATTGCCTTATCACAGTAAAAAATGGTGTTCACACGCGTCTAATGTCGCGTCAATAGCGCTGGCGAATTTACTATCTAGAGAATATTTCGAACAAGATTATATAAACGACCATGTATTCACCAGCCATCTAGCTAGATTAGCAATGATGTTGGCTGATCGTTATTACTCGTCTCAACCTGAAGTCACGCCTGAGTGGCGAAGTTCTAAATATTATACTCACGCGAATACCTATGATAAATCGGCGGGAAAAACTGGTTTAAAGCAACAACTCGATGAACATTTAATCGGTGTAGCAATCCATAGTAAGGATATTGTACGAGCTTTACCCAAACTGAAGTTTAGTTTGCCTAAGCTTGAAGATGCCAAATCTTTGTCGGAGCTAATTAGAAAGTCTGATAAAGAATTTGAGAAGTATGGGTGGCAAAATAGCGCTCAAAAGTTGGCAAGTAAGCTTGGCAGGGAAAGCACTAACAATGGTTTTTTCGCCATTAACATGGCCTCCACAGGTAAAGGGAAAACCATAACTAATGCGAAAATTATGTATGCAATTGGTGAGCAAACGGGGAATAAGCGTTTTTCTGTCGCACTGGGGTTGCGTACATTAACACTGCAAACTGGTCGAGAGTTTAAAGATAGCATTGGCTTAAATGATGAGCAGTTGGCTATTGCTGTCGGTGGCTCAGCAGTAAAACAGCTCTTTGAAAATGCACAAAATAAAGAAAACGGTACAAATGAGAGAAGTTGTGGCAGCGAATCTGCGGAAGAGAACTTAAACGAAGAAATTTATACGCACTATGAAGGAAACATAGTCCATAGCTTAAGCCAATGGACTGCGCATGATAAAAACATTGATAAATTGCTCAGTGCACCAGTGCTTGTTTGCACAATTGACCATTTAATTTCAGCGACCGAGGGGACAAAGGGTGGTAGACAAACAGCAGCGATGTTGCGTTTACTGAGTTCAGATCTTGTTCTGGATGAACCTGACGACTTTGGCTTATCTGATCTACCCGCACTTTGCCGCTTAGTTAATTGGGCTGGAATGCTAGGCAGTAGAGTTTTACTTTCAACAGCAACCATGCCACCTGCATTGGCATTTTCGCTTTTTGAATCATATAGAACGGGTTGGCAGCAATATGCTAAGGCAAATTTAACCGATTGGTCTGGTAATATTTGCTGCGCTTGGTTTGATGAGAATACAGTCTCAGACGCTGAAAAGAGTCAAATAGCAGATTTAACGTCGTTTAAATCTGAACATAGTAAGTTTGTTAATAAGCGCTTGTCGTTTTTACACAGCGAACAATCAAAAGCTAAACGAATTGGGAAAATAGTAGGGATTGAGCGAAGTGATGGAGATTCACCTTTACAAGCAATAGCCCGAACAATCTACAACCAATTTAGTCAGTTACATAGAAAGCACCATACAAGCCAAAATGGGAAAACAGTTTCAATTGGCTTAGTACGCATGGCTAACATAAACCCTTTGGTTAATGTTGCGCAAAATTTAATAGCCTTTGATGCGCCAGTTATTGAACAAAATAATGACTGTTGTATCCACTTCTGTATCTACCATAGTCGTTATCCGTTGGCGGTAAGAAGCGAAATTGAAAATAAGTTAGATATGGCATTAAAGCGTAAGCATGCAAATAATATTTTTGAATCTTCCCATCCTGTGGGAGGAGTCATTAATGACTTTCCACAAAAGCACCATATTTTTGTCGTGTTAGCTTCACCCGTCGCAGAAGTAGGGCGCGACCATGATTATGATTGGGCAATTGTCGAACCCAGCTCTATGCGCTCTATTATTCAGTTAGCTGGTCGAGTGTTAAGACACCGAGATAAATCAATAACAGAGCCAAATATAGTGTTATTGAATCAAAACTATAAAGCATTAAATGGCAGAGAAATTTGCTTTACACGGCCCGGTTTTGAAATGAAATCGAGTACAGAAAGGTTGTTACTAGATAAGGATCTCAAGCTCGAAGGACTACTGAGGAAAGAGACCTATGAAATTATCAATGCAATACCAAGAATAACGTTGCCAGATAAAGAACAATATTTGCCCAACAAGGATGGCTTTTATATTGACTTAAATGGGCTAGAGCACAAGGCACTAGCTTGGCAATTATTCTCTGGTGATAGAAATGCTAAAGTTTGGTGGAATGCTGAAAAACAACAAATGCCCTATTGGTGCGCAGAAGTACAGCGACAACAGCAATTTAGAAAAAGTCATCAAGATGAAGCTTATTACCTAATGTTTGATGGTGAATTTGGTAAACCATACTGGTGTTGGCTTAATGAAAATGTTCACCCCATTAAATTTGGTGAGGTAACAGAAATTGGCATAACAACAGTGCCAAAAATACAGCTCGGAGAAAACAGTTATCTTTGGTTCGATCAATCAGTTGAAAATATTTATCAAAAATTAGTAAATGATCTCAAGATGGATATCTGTGAAGTAGGTAAGCTCTTTGGTGAGTTGAGAATTACGGAGTTTGAAAACAGCAGTAATCGTGAGTACTGCTATCACAATAATTTTGGGTTATATCAGGAGGTTAAAAACTGTGAGTGAAATTCAACAGCTTAGCTGGCACCATGTAATCGAAAGTTACATAGCAAATCTTGAGGAGCATAGTAAAGAAAGTGCTTATCTCAATGAATTGCTCTCAACGTTTGTCTCTAAAAAGCTTTTAGCTGAGGTTTCAGGGGGAAATGAAAAGGAAGTCAAAAAATTCTTAAGTCAGATTCAGAAAATACCTGTTACGGCGAAAAACAAAGACAAATTTATGGCCTCTTATCAAGTTGCATTAGAAAGAGGGTGGATAAATTCAATTTCTGATGAAATTGAAAAAATAAAGCGAAAAAGTAATTTTTATAATATTTGGATAGCGCGTTCAGTTGAGATAAGCGAAGGCGTTCTACCAGCCACGCATTGTGCTAAGTTAACTCATTCAAGTTCATCTGGTTCTTCAATTTTAGACACTTCAAGCAATAGTCGAACTGAATATATCAGCACCAGTAGCATGCAAGAGAGAACCATAGATGGTACATATCTTAATGCGGTTTTTTCTAAACAAGTTAAGTTCTTAATGCTTAAACATAATGATTCTTATCTATTTGAAGATATACAAAAGGGTAATGGATCTTCTTTAGCTTATTTTGCAGAAGATGATGAAGAGTTAAGTTATTGGCTAGAGAGTTACCAAGCAATACTTAATAAAAAACTAAGGGCTGATATTTTACAAAAGCAATTGTACTTCCCTTTAGCTCAAAACTACCACTTACTAGCTTTATTACAACCATCTTCTTTGATTCAAAAGCTTTATGAGCGATGTTTTGATCAAGAAGTCCGTAAGAAACAAGACCAATTTACCAAATCTAGAAACGCATCCAAATTTATACCTGGCGTGCAACAAAGTTTTGTGGGTGTTAGCAAGCTCTTGATTACACAAAGTCAGCACCAAAATGCGACAGTATTTAATGGCAAAAGAGGAGGTATTCAAAGATTATTTAATACCCAGCCACCTACATGGGTAGTCCAAATAAAACCACCAATCAATCAAAAATCTTGGTTTTACAACGGTATTCCAAATTCAGTAGTTAAAACTGACGTTGATTATTTACGAGATTTCTTGTTGCGCAACGAAAGGCTTTCTTTAAGCACACGCAATCCACAGAAAAGAAAGTGGTTAATCAAGTGGGGGCAAAGCTTAACGGATACCGTTTTGTTTTATGCACAACAGATACAGTTGCTACCAGAGGGCTGGAGTGGGGTAGAGAGTATTAAGCTTAAGCTATCGCAGCAGTATTTTCTTGACCCTTATCGAGATGATGAGGCCTTTCAAACGGCCCGAAAAACGACTGATTGGCAATCGGAAGTCAGCAAAGATTTTGCTAAGTGGGTCAATGGCAAGTTGATCGGTAAAGATAAGCGCTTTACACCACAACCAGAGCACACCAAATTATGGGCGTTATTGATGAGTAATGCTTTACGGGACATCACGATAGCGCCAAAAAACACGGAGAAAACGGTATGACACAGTATTTATTGTTAAGCCGTATTAAAGTGCAGAATGCCAATGCGGTTGCTGGCTTTACATGGGGATTCCCTGCGATTACGCACTTTTTGGGTTTTACACATAACTTGTCGCGTAAATTAGCTAGGTCAAAATACCAAGATACTAGCCTGAAAGGCTGTGCTGTTGTTGCCCATGAGCATCATGTGCATACTTTTGGGAAATACAACGATAGATTTTTGCAAAGTAAAAACCCTGCTTATTTGCGAGGTGATGTAGATAAAGTTGTCCAAGGTGGCGCGCCCTCGATTGTCGAAGAGGGAAAAATGAATATGATAGTCTCCTTGGTTATCGAGTTTGACGGTTTTATCGGTAGAGAAGTCGGTGAGCTACTTTCATGGATAAAGCAGAAGAGCTTAATGCAGAGATTGGCGGGTGGTAGCATTCTGACTATTGGCGACGTAAAGCTTTTTGATGGCAATAACCAGCAGGATATCTTCAAACTAAAACAAGCACTGTTGCCAGGTTTTGTGTTAATGGATAGGTCAAACTATTTAGCGGAGCATTATCAAAACTGTTTAAGCGAAAATCCAGAATCTGAGCAATTAAATGCTTGGTTAGATTTTATAGCTTTAAAACAGCAAGCTAGGCCAGTTTCAACTTTGATAAATAAACATTTGAAAGGAATGGATGATCTCAAGTTATATGAAATCTGGCTTAAACATTTAGAACAACCCTACAGTAATAATATTCCGCAAGAACTCTCTGACTATTTTTCGAAACTAGAAGAGTCAAAACCAACAAAACCCTTACTGAAGCAATGGGAAGAATACATAACCCCAACGAGTAAAACGGATGCTGATTGGCAGTATTTGCCTAAACCTAAGATTGGTTATCTCGTTCCGATTATGACGGGTTATAAAGCCATATCTCCAGTTTATGACAATTGTGACGTTGCCAATACGCGTGATAGTGAAACGCCTGTTTGTTTTGTTGAGGCCGTTCATTCGGTCGGTGAATGGTTAGGAGTTAATCGCTTAAAAAATAGTGAAGATATCGCTAGTTGCCTGTGGAACTATAAATATGATGATGGCTGGTACTTATGCCAACAAACCTCAGAAACATACAGAGAAGATAGTGAATTAGAACAGCAAGTTTTAACGCTTTTTGATCCAATCGACGAATTAGTTTAATAAATAAGGATTTATATAATGACTAAAAAATTTACTTTACCAAATATGTTGGCGTTTGAGCGTAAGTTAGAGCCATCAGATGCATTGATGTTTTCAGGTATATGGGGGGGTGGCCAGAAACCCCAAATGGATAATTGGACTGCAATAAAAGTTGCGCAAAGAAAAAATCGTTCCACACAGAGTGCTTTTGGAACAAAAGATGAAGATAAAACAAAGCCGAACCCAGTTTCATCTGATAACGATGATGCGAATTTATATCATGGCGATGATACATTAAAGGTTAGCTTTTCACTGCGAGTTATTGGTGATTTGGGAGCGCCTTTTGGTTGTAATGATCCTGACTTTTCTACAAAGATCAAAACAAAAGTTTTGGCTTATAAATCAGAAGGGCTGAGGGAACTGGCCTATCGATATGCACATAATATTGCTGCAGGGCGTTTTTTATGGCGCAACCGTGTTGCTGCAGAAAAACTGTATATTCAAATTACAGTGAATAACCAAGATACGATTGTATTTAATGGTTATGATTTCTCACTCAAAACTTTCGAAAATCAGCGAGACAACGCTGACCTAATGAGAGCGGCCAACGCTATTTTTGAAGGCTTAAATAGTGACGATAAGTTCGTATGTTTAACGATTGATGCGTTTGTCAAACTCGGAAAAGGGCAGCATATATTCCCCTCTCAGGTAATGAATATGGGAGAAAAGAAAAAAGTATTGTTTAAGCTGGATAATCATGCGGCTATGACTTGTGTGAAAATTGGCAATGCGATTAGAACGATTGATGATTGGTATGATAATGCAGAGTTACCCATTGCAATAGAGCCATTTGGGGCTGTTACCCAGCAAGGCCAAGCATTTAGAAAGACGAAAACAGATCTTTATACTCTGATGATGAAATGGGTAAACGACGAAGAAGTTAACGAAAATGACAAAAAATTTGTGCTGGCGAACTTAATTCGCGGTGGTGTATTTGGTGGTAAAGCAGAATAGTGAGAAAGTCATGAACTACTACCAAGAGATCACTTTATTGCCAGATGCCGACATCGCAGTAGGCTTCCTGTGGCAAAAAGTCTTTCAACAAGTCCACATAGCCTTGGTGGAGCACAAAGTGGCGAGCAACCAATCTCTGGTTGCAGTTGGCTTCCCTGATTATCGTCAAGCGAAGTTTCCACTGGGCAGTAAGTTGCGCCTATTTGCTAAAGAGCAAGCGACATTGGAAAAGTTAGATATCCACCGCTGGCTAACTCGGCTTGAAGACTATGTACATATCAAAGGGATCAAATCCGTACCGAATGATGTGACTTACGTCAGCTTTGTACGCAAGCAGGTGAAATCGCCCGAACGAATAGAGCGGGATATGCAGCAAAAAGCCGAACTATGGGCAGCAAAATCCGGTAAACCACTGGTGGAATGTCTAGCGGATTTGCAACAAAGCAAGCCGACAGCCTTGTGCTCTTTGCCGTTTATTTACTTGCATAGCCAGCAAACCAAGCAACGCTCACCAGAAAAAAACAGCAAGTTTCCGCTGTTTATTGAGATGCAGTCCCAAAGCACATCTCAAGATGGGAGCTTTGATTGCTATGGTTTAAGTAGCAAAGCGAATGGACAATCCGCATTGGCGACCGTACCGCACTTTTAAATTGAACGAAAAAGGGTAGTTTTTACCCTTTATTTTTGCTCTTTAAAAATAAGCTTTAAATACAATAAGTTACAATGGGTGGTTTTTTATAAGGTAAAAATGCATTTTTTATCCTAACTAACTGTTGTAACTTATTTTTATTGATTTATTCTATTGTTCACTGCCGCACAGGCAGCTTAGAAACTTTGTCCCATTCTTTGACCGTTCTCACACTTGTTCACTGCCGCACAGGCAGCTTAGAAATTTTTTTAATTACATGCTGGTTATATATTTATGTTCACTGCCGCACAGGCAGCTTAGAAAGGTTCCGGCTGTGTCGTTGGTTTTGAGTTTTTGTTCACTGCCGCACAGGCAGCTTAGAAACCGTATTACTACACGGGGATGCATTGCTATGCAGTTCACTGCCGCACAGGCAGCTTAGAAATTTGTGGGCGGTGCCGATTGATGAAAGCGCCGGTTCACTGCCGCACAGGCAGCTTAGAAATCACGGGCCAAGGCATTGGCCACGGTGTCCTTGTTCACTGCCGCACAGGCAGCTTAGAAAGTATAGTAATACGGGGTGAAAGTCCCCACCCCGTTCACTGCCGCACAGGCAGCTTAGAAAGACTAGATAAATTAACGGCATCGTGAGAATCCGTTCACTGCCGCACAGGCAGCTTAGAAAAGTAATGCTAGTTGCTCATTTTTACGAATTACGTTCACTGCCGCACAGGCAGCTTAGAAATAAGTCATGAGCAATTTGTTTGTATTGAACATGTTCACTGCCGCACAGGCAGCTTAGAAACATCATCATCAGTACGTGTAGTATGACCAGTGGTTCACTGCCGCACAGGCAGCTTAGAAATCGCTAAAAGCAGAGCATCAACAATAGTATTTGTTCACTGCCGCACAGGCAGCTTAGAAAAGGCACTGGAAAATCATTGAATGCAATAAAATGTTCACTGCCGCACAGGCAGCTTAGAAAGAGACGTCGAAGAACTACCACCGCCCTCAAACGTTCACTGCCGCACAGGCAGCTTAGAAAGTGATGCTTAGGAAAGAGAATCGCTTAACAAGGTTCACTGCCGCACAGGCAGCTTAGAAAGCCGGCACCATTGACGGCTGGGAAAAATTGTCGTTCACTGCCGCACAGGCAGCTTAGAAACGATGGCGGCGATGTTCAGCTCTTTATCGAGCGTTCACTGCCGCACAGGCAGCTTAGAAATTTGGACGTTCTTCTAAATTCTGATTCTTATTTGTTCACTGCCGCACAGGCAGCTTAGAAATAGCAATGGATAAAGCGAAAAGCTACGAAGCGGTTCACTGCCGCACAGGCAGCTTAGAAATCCAAATCAACATGACAATTGTCATAGTAAGCGTTCACTGCCGCACAGGCAGCTTAGAAATTGTTCGGCATCACGCATTAGCGTAGCTAAACGTTCACTGCCGCACAGGCAGCTTAGAAAGCTGTGCTTGTAAATGCCGTAGGGCCGCGAACGTTCACTGCCGCACAGGCAGCTTAGAAAATAATGGTTAGCCGTTCATTACACGGATAATTGTTCACTGCCGCACAGGCAGCTTAGAAAGTGCCGACTCAGGTGGAGCTGTTGGAGTCGGAGTTCACTGCCGCACAGGCAGCTTAGAAAGCATCATGCAGCAATGCCGCCCAGCGGTGTTTGTTCACTGCCGCACAGGCAGCTTAGAAACTGCGCGGTGCGTTTGAGCAGGATGGGGAAACGTTCACTGCCGCACAGGCAGCTTAGAAAGCCTGAGTTATGCTCGACCGCTTTGCGATAGCGTTCACTGCCGCACAGGCAGCTTAGAAATTTTGAGCGCATACCGCAAAAAATACCCGCAAGTTCACTGCCGCACAGGCAGCTTAGAAAGTGACGGACAATATCTTTGGCAGCATTTTTTTGTTCACTGCCGCACAGGCAGCTTAGAAACCGCCTTTGTTCAGCACATACTTGAGTGATCTGTTCACTGCCGCACAGGCAGCTTAGAAATGTTGCTCCTTGTCTCGCCTGGTTAACAACAAGTTCACTGCCGCACAGGCAGCTTAGAAAAATTTTAGGTACTTTATCTAACGCTTTACGTAGTTCACTGCCGCACAGGCAGCTTAGAAAATCGAAGAACCTTCCCATCGCCCACCTTGAACGTTCACTGCCGCACAGGCAGCTTAGAAATTTTTTATCAGGCACAGCGGCTTTTGGGATTTGTTCACTGCCGCACAGGCAGCTTAGAAATGGTACTGGCTCGCTGCCGTTCGGCGTCAGACGTTCACTGCCGCACAGGCAGCTTAGAAATATCAGGAATCCCGGTTCCGCCGGGGCGGTGCGTTCACTGCCGCACAGGCAGCTTAGAAAAATTGTTAAGCTTAATACGTACAAAATACTCGGTTCACTGCCGCACAGGCAGCTTAGAAATTTTCCACCTTCTGACCGTCCTATTTCGTCTGGTTCACTGCCGCACAGGCAGCTTAGAAATTCACATGCGCGTTCATCGGTATTTGGATCACGTTCACTGCCGCACAGGCAGCTTAGAAAGTATTTTGAACCATCCCAAGAAATAGACCCCAGTTCACTGCCGCACAGGCAGCTTAGAAAGTTCCTTGGTGTTGATGCGAGCGATAGGGATAGTTCACTGCCGCACAGGCAGCTTAGAAATTGCAAATAATCAGGTACTTTAATCACTTTTGGTTCACTGCCGCACAGGCAGCTTAGAAATCGATGATCTCTCAAGGTTGGACTGATGAAACGTTCACTGCCGCACAGGCAGCTTAGAAATAACGGTAAGATTTACGGGATACCTTCCAACTGTTCACTGCTGTCACCGATCATGCAAAACTGATCCACTAACGATCATCGAAAACTGATCCACTTGGTATCATCCGTTTATTTTTTATACGGGTGATTTATGTTAACCAAGGAGACATTTGTGGATATTCATGTTCGCTTTGCACAAGGCCAAAGCATTCGTAACATTGCCCGTCAATTAGGCATTTCTCGTAATACCGTAAAACATCATTTGCAGCAGCATCAGATGCCCTCTTACGCGCAACGAGCAAAA